>CALLLZ010000368.1 GCA_938008005.1 uncultured Marinicella sp.
GATTAAACCAGTATGGTTAAAGGTACTTATTAATAGTATCAACTGAACCATTTAAGAAAAGCCAGCTTGTTATAGCTGGCTTTTTTATTTTTGTAGCTTTGAAAAAATAGAATTTTCAGAGTCTAACGTTAGTTAATTTACAAGTAGATTGGCTCGAACGGCGCACCAGTTTATTGGTATTACTTGAGTATGTATATTGACTTGGCATGTTTATTTATGATAAACATGCTGAGGAAAGTGTGATGAGTGTGTGGATCTCTATTTTATAGTTATTTTATCGATACCTTAAATTAAAGACAGATGTCACTTGTTGCATTTATTATAAATTATAAAAGAGGTTGAAAATATGATGAAAAAAACTGTAGTAACTTTGATGTTATTAATGTCTTCTATTTGTGTGCAGGCACAAACTTTTCCAGGAACCGGTGGTGGGGCTCTTCCAGATGGAACAGGCGTGCCCACGACATGTGGATCTCCTGGAGCAGCGGTTGATGTTACCTTTGATGTGACCGGCGTCACTGCACCGCTGACGGCTGTAGAGTTGGATATCGATATCACACATACATGGGTTAATGATATCGTAGCGACTTTGATTGCACCCAGTGGCGAAACACATGTTCTATTCGGCCAAACTCATGCGCTAACAGCTGATGGATGTGGAACGAGTATTGGCGGTGATGCTGACTTAGGTGGTGTTTATAACTTTACCGATGCGGCTATGGGAGTCGATTGGTGGACCGCTGCAGCAACGGCAGGAGCGGCCGCAAATATACCCTTAGGCGATTATAGAACCACTGAACAAGGTGGTGACGGACAAGTTAACCCAGCTCCAGCGACAGATATTACTGCTGCTTTTGCTGCGGTAGCTGATCCTAACGGGACTTGGATATTAAGAGTTACTGATGGCGGTGTTGGTGATAATGGTACAGTTGATGCAGCTAACCTGTTTTTGATGGGAAGTGGTCCAAGCGACATTATTTTTGAAAATGGATTTGAAGCCATTCCAGTGCTTTGATATTCAATAATGAGTAAAAAAAGACCGATATTGAATCGGTCTTTTTTTTTGGTCAAAATTTTATTTTTATTATGAAGTTGGAGGGAGAATAACCGTATCTATAACGTGAATGACACCGTTGCTTGTAGTAATATCAGTACTCACAACATTGCTGTTACCATTCAGTACCACACCGCCGTCTTTAACCATGATATTAACCTTATCACCTTGAACAGTTTTGGCTTCAGTTAAACTAACCACATCTTTGGCTTTCACTTTTCCTGATACAACATGATAAGTCAGAATTGATGCCAATTGGGCTTTGTTTTCGGGCTTCAATAAATTTTCGATGGTGCCCGCTGGTAATTTGGCGAAAGCTTCATCAGTGGGTGCAAAGACTGTGAAAGGGCCGTCACCTTTCAATGTGTCAACCAAGCCTGCCGCTTTAACAGCTGCGACTAAAGTATTGAAAGATCCAGCCGCCACGGCAGTATCTACGATGTCTTTGGATTTTTTCTTATAACTGCCACCAGCAATTGCGCTGAAAGAAAAAATAGCCAATACAGCCATGCCAAGTATGCCAGTCATTTTATTTTTAATGTTCATAATTATTCTCGTTTTATTGTGGATAAAAAAGTCGTTACATCCGATATGTTTCAATCGTGATGCTCATGATAGTTTCGTTCTCGTCGCAAAATCGTGAAGAAAAGCTGGGTAAATTGTTCACAATAAATTCACAGGCTGAGGTGAATGATTGTTATTTATATAATGGTTGGCTTAAATGATGATATTGTTATCAATTATTTTAAATTTGAGTTTCATAGTGGAGAATGAATTAGATCAACTCAATATGAGTTTTGAATTTTTTAAATTAAAAAGTGAACAGTTTAGAGTTATTAACGATGATGTAATGGGCGGTATGTCCTCCAGTGAAATAAAGTTGTTAGAAGGTGGTGTTAATTTCAGCGGTACAATTTCTTTAGAAAACAACGGCGGCTTTGCATCTGTAAGGATGTTGTGGCCATTTGCAAATAAAAGCGTTGAAGATAATCTAGGGTCAGTTGTTCTAAAGGTTAAAGGAGACGGTAAAAAATATCAATTCAGACTCAGGACAAATCGTGGTTTTGATGGTGCAGCATATTCTTCCGTATTTTCAACATTGAAAAACCAAGTTCAAACAATAGAATTGGGTGTCGATGAATTTATGCCTACTTTTAGAGGTCGGAAATTGAAAAACATGCCGAAGCTCAAGCTCTCCAATGTACAGCAAATGGGTGTTTTGGTGTCTGACCAACAAGAAGGACACTTTGATATAGATTTATATGGCATAGAACTTAAATGATCTGTAACCCCAAATTACCTACTTAAACTGTTGTTTATAAATCAGATAAACATCAGGTAATCATCATATTTGAAGAGATAAATATCGATATACTGATTTAAATTATGAATCAGAAGGGTAAATGTTAATGCAGTTGTCTTGCAAAATGATCTTAATCAAAACCATGTGGTTTTGTTTGTTGATTTTAAGTAATGAGAGTAAAAGCAACTGTCAAATGATGCAATCATCAGGTGGAAGTGTAAATGCTTCATTGGAAGTTTTATCAAGGCCTGTTGGAATTTCTCCAGAAACAGTATATTTCAGTGCCCAACAATCAATTGACCCAAGCTGTGTAGATTTTTCTGGTGGAATTGATATGGAAGCCTGTAGAACAGGGCAGTATCTCGGTTACCATTTTGATTTCGATGACCCAGATTCAGGTTTATATTCAAGCACTGGTAACAGTAAAAATAGTCAAATCAGTGGATCGCCTCGTGCAGCACATACCTTCGTCTGTGAAGGCGATGGCAACAATCGATGGAATGAACTCAATCAACAATGCGAGTTTGCAGTTAAAGTAAGGGTTCAAAATCCAGAAGGCGACTGGGACGATGCTTGTGTCAATGTTTCAACAAAGCCTCAAGCCATTGAATACAGCGCGGAAGAAACTTACTGTATTTCAAGTGGCTCAGACTTTACCGACTGCCCAGCAGGAGTTCCTGCTGAAAATCGATTGACTGATTCTCCAGAACAAAACTTAAAAACAGACCTGAGTCATTCACGCATGTTATATGAGCGTGGATCAACTGGCATGTATTCCAGAATGTGTATTGGTTATGATGAAAGGGATATAAGGATCGACACATACGGTTCTGGAAGCAGTCCATTGATTGAAGAATTGGTGGTTGGAACTGCTCAAGGGTGTAATGACCGTATTCCCACTAATGCTCAAGTTAATGGGTATGATGTATTGAGCAAAAACCTAGAAGGTCACGTCGTTAGTGGATGGGCTTATGGAAATGGTGCTAGCAATATTCGATTGAGAAACTTAACTGTTGGAATGAGTGCGACTTTACTGACATTGCATGACTTAGATTTAGATTGGTCAACAGCGGAACCTTTTAGTGCTCCTTCGAATGGCTATGTTAGTCTGCTATCATCTGGTTTTAATTGTTACGAGAATAATGATTTGGATTGTGATTCAGTACCTTATCCTTATGGTCTTTTTGTTTCTGAAGTACGCAGTGTCGGAGATGTGGGAACCAATGATCAGCTAGGTGCAGTCCCCAATGTTAATTTCGGATGTTTCAACGATTGTGGGATGGTTAACTCTGCAATTTTAGGGTCTTATGGAAAAGCGTCGTTCGAACATAATTTAAGAGTTATGGGTGCTTGGGGTTTGGTGATCAGTAACTCACATTTTGCTGGGGATCATGCAGGAGATCGTGGCCCTAAAAGTAAAATTACATTACGTCAAGTTCGAACCGATGCAGTAGCCAGTGAATTGGTAGATCCAGAAAATTTCATTTCAGGTAACCATCAAGGTGATGGCCCGGGTTGGCAACGGAATAGTGATACAAGTCAGCATTTTTATCCTCATTATAATTTCCTTGTTGATAACAGGTTAGGCGATACAATTAATACTATGACAGAAGATTCTGGGTGGCTTGAGTTTCGGGCAGGACATCAATACAGCAGTGCATTTGGAACAGATTTTTTATTATGGCCAAATGCTGAGTTTAACCCTACACAATTGGTATTAGGGGGGCGTAATATAACTTCTCATAGCACCACATTTAATGGTGCAAATACCACTTGTCGATTCAATACACGTGGTTGGC
>CALLLZ010000369.1 GCA_938008005.1 uncultured Marinicella sp.
CGCCAGCTGTTATGACTTGCAAAAACATTTTGCCTTGCAATGCTTTACCTTTTGAGCCATAAGCCCAACCATGTTCCAGAACTAAATCTAACCACTCTTTCATTATGGCTGGTGTTGAATACCAATAGAATGGGTGTTGAAAAATGATGATATCATGTTCTTCGCAGAGTGCTTGCTCTCGTTTTACATCTATCATAAAGTCAGGGTAATTAGAGTACAAATCATTGACTGTAATACCGTCTATACCTTGAACAGCATTTCGAAGTGCATTATTAATGGTTGAATGAGATTTTGCCGGATGCGCAAAATTAATTAGAATTTTATTCATGGTTTTTATCAGTAGTTGTTCGGGTTCATTAAAATCATAAGTCGTTAATAATTTGCTTAATTACCTGTACGATCTTTTTAGTTTTGTCATTATTATTTGCATCTGGATGTGGCGACCTGAACTGCCCATAATCATTATCAAAATATCTACCAGATACATTTGAAAACTCATCTGATGTGGCAGCCCTAACCAAAATATCTGAACCCACCTTCAAACTTTTTCCCTCAACGCCGTACGCCGTGTTAACCATCTTGCTGCCCAGCATAGAAGCTGGGTTAACTGCAATGATGCTAGGCCCTTGATCACCCAGCGAAGCTGCCAAGTTAAATGACCACATGGTTATCGCCAATTTACTTTTTGCATAAACTTCACCATCAGACAATGCGCTTTGATTTGATAACTCATTGGGGTTAATAGGTGCTTGAGCTGCTGAAGATAAATTAACAACACGAGCGTCACTATCCATAATTGGTAGTAATTGCTCTGTTAAAAGATAAGGCGCAATTGTATTAACAACATACCTCACATCTAAACCATCTTTGGTCACTTTATTGGGGACAACAAACACACCTGCGTTGTTAATCAATACATCTAATTTTCCATGTTCTTTTTTAATATGATTGGCCAGCTTCCTGACCTCATCAAAATCTGATAAATCAGCTTCATAAGCATTAATTTGAGCTTGTTCATCTATTTGTTTTAGTTGTTTCAAAGTGTTGTTTAACTTTTCCTTACTTCGACCATGAATCAGCACATGATGTCCTAACTCAATCAATGATTTTGCTGTTTCTAGACCTATACCATCTGTGGAACCGGTGATTAAAATTGTTTTTTTCATAATTTCGCCTGATTTGTTAAGTGAAGTGAGGCAGAACATCTTCTGCCAACTTGATTAATGTTGAATCTATATCTGTTTGATTGAAACGCAGGTTTAACGCCACGTGATTAACACCTGATTCTTCTAATCCCTTTAAATAACTGATTAAATATTTGCTGCCTGATCTTATACCCAAGTGAATGGGGGCCGCATTTTCATGTTGTGAACTTGTGAGGTCTACATATAGCGGCTGCATAACAGGCTTAACTGACCTTTTTGCAGCTGCTAATCTTGATTGATATGCTTCGATTATCTTTTTTTGGATGTGCGGTTCTTGAGGGTAGATCATCCAACCGTCACCATTTTCAGCAATCCAAGAAGGGTCTTGCTGACTGCCTCCGGTTATCAACAAAGGTAACTCTGGGCCTGTTGGTTTTGGCAACATATCAACTGAGCCATTTACACGACCGTAATCATTTTCAAACCTGGGATAACTATCACGCATGGTCTTTATGTATGAAAAACTATCACGAAAACGATGTCCGCGATTTTCGAAGTCCAAATTGGTGGCTGGGTACTCTTGTGGCCTGTCACCAGAAGCGACTCCTAATAATAATCTACCATTAGATAACTCGTCTACACTTGCTGCTGACTTGGCCACATGAGCTGGATGACGCAGAGGTAAAATAATGCTGGCAACTCCCAGACTAATATTTTCTGTATGAGCGGCTAAAAAGCCCAGGTAAACAAACGGGTCATAAGGTTGACCAGCATCTCCAAATGTTGGCACGTTGAATGGAACATCGCGAAGCCATATGGATGAGAATCCTAATTTTTCAGCCAGTTTTACACGTTCTAAATGATCTATCATTGTTGGAACTGGGCCTGAAACGTAATTTTCTATGGGCACCACCAAACCAATACTCATCTTCCCATGTTTGAAAACTGAGTTATAACCTTTATTTAATTGATCAAAGACTTTTAAGCTTTTATTCATGATACTCCTCACACATCCCTGAGGGAGCCCCAGGGATATAATTGTTGAGTTGATTGATTCAGGTTTAATTAATTTCTTGAACATTCATCACTAAATCATTCCAGTTACGTTGATTTTCTATGTCATGTTCTAAGCCTTGTTCATCTGCTATGGTAAAGCGTTTAACTGCTGGAGTTTTACTGGTGGCTTGATAAAGCCAGTAGGCTTCAGCCTTTAATGCTTCATCTATTGGCTTGTCGATAGATTCGTAAACAGCCCGTTTACAAGCATTGATGGATTCAGCTGGAAATTGCGCTATTCTGTTAGCCAATTGATCAACATAATCGCCGATTTCATCTGGGTCTAGGGCTTTATTTATGGTTCCATAAGCTTCTGCCTCATCGGCATCAAAATCACGGGCACTGAGAATAATTTCTAGCGCTTTACCCAGGCCAGTTTGACGAGCCATACGCGATGCACCACCACCGCAAGGAAGAATGCCCATTCCTACTTCCATTTGCATGAATTTATATTTTCCACGGGCTGCAAACCTCATGTCTAATGCCAATGCCAGTTCATGACCACCACCTCTAGCAAACCCCTCCAATTTGGCAATGGTTGCTTGTGGGACCTTACTGATTCGCTCACAAACAGATTGAAGATCTAGAAGCTCAACTTCATCACGTGATACGGCTTCTGTTGACATGTCTTTTAACAACTCAGTGTCGTAATGACAAACCCAAATTTCTGGATTGGCTGACTCAAAAACGACCACCTTTATTTCCCTGTCTCGTTCAAGACGCATGGCCAGACTATTTAAATCTGCCAACATTTCTTGACCCTGTACATTAACACTGCCAAATTCAAATGTAACGGTCAGCACACCGTCTTTTGCTGAAGTTTTAAATGTGGTAAAACTTTTGTAATTCATAATCTATTCCTCTGATAATTAAAATGTATTTAAAAATTTCTATTTAAATTTGAGTTTAAATTATATTTACACTTGCATTTGTTGATAATATCGTTTTTTATAGAATTACTTTATGTCTTTTGTTGATAATAAAATGTGCCAGTTAAATTGGTATATCTGTGGTTGCTATAAATCAATAGCTTAGTCAATTCAGAAAATTACTGCGAGACTGTCATTAAGTGAAGAAATCTTAACCTGCGATATCAAACATTATCGATAACTTAACTTGCTATATATAAATCTTCGAGGAATATGTCTTGACTCTTTATTGCGATAAAGACATTAATGATTTTTCAGTCTCATCGTAGATAAGCACTAAATAAATCACATCGAATAATTTCTAAATGACCTACTTGGTCAAATAGTCATTTCTTGAAGAATTTATTCTAGGCCTGTATTTGAGTAGAAACAAAACTCATGCATTAACAACATCTAAAGATTTGTAAAACCAGAATATTTAACCCCCGAAAGGTAAGCCAGATCACGATGCCATGTAGCAAGATCATCTTTATTAAACTGATTTAGGTGAGAATGTCCACAAGCCCTTGCCATAACTTGCATCAACTCTGTTGAAGCAAGGAAAAAATTGCTTAATTGTTTAGCAGATTTTTCAATGTTTAACCGCTGTCTGAGATCTTTGTTTTGAGTAGCAATACCCGCAGGACAATTATTGGTATTACATATCCTGGCTGCAACACAGCCAATAGCTTGCATGGCACTGTTTGATAAAGCAACACCGTCAGCCCCCAATGCCAACGCTTTTACGAAATCTATAGGTACACGCAAACCGCCTGTCACTATCAGAGTTACCCGGTCACTTGCACCTTGTTTATCCAGAAATCGACGAGCACGAGCTAACGCTGGTATAGTCGGTACACTGATATGATCTCTAAACATCTCTGGCGCTGCACCCGTTCCACCACCTCGACCATCAAGAATGATGTAATCGGCACTGGCATCTAAAGCAAACTGCATATCGCGTTCAATGTGATTAGCACTCAGCTTAAAACCAATTGGAATACCGCCTGTTATTTCACGCACTCGATCTGCAAAGCTTCGAAAATCATCAACTGTATTTAATTCTTTAAAAGTGGGTGGCGAAACAGCTGATTCCCCTTCTGGTATACCGCGGACTTGAGAAATTTTCCCTTTATTTTTATTTCCAGGTAAATGACCCCCTGTTCCAGTTTTAGCACCTTGTCCACCTTTAAAATGAAATGCTTGCACATGTTTAAGTAATTCTTCTTTGTATCCAAATTCAGCACTTGCAAGCTCATAAAAGTATCTCGAGTTGTTTTGCTGTTCCTCTGGTAGCATCCCTCCTTCACCAGAGCAAATACCAGTATTGGCTAATTCTGCGCCTTTTGCCAAAGCTATTTTAGCCTCTTCAGAAAGGGCACCATAACTCATATCTGATACAAACAATGGGAGACTCAATGTCAGAGGTTTTGTAGCATGAGGTCCTATAACTAATTCTGTACCTACTACTTGTTCTTCTTGTAATGGTTTAGTAGCCATTTGAGCAGCCATTATTTGTAAATCATCCCAATGAGGCAACAAATGCCGCGGCACGCCCATTGAAGTCATGGGACCATGATGCCCCAACACGGATAAACCTTCCCGTGCTAACTGATGAATGAAAGCCACTGTTGGTTCTTCTGTAGTAGGAATAGCTTCTGGTGATTTAAGCATATCGGCTTGATTAATTGAATTCGGTGCTTCTTGACCAATTTGCTCATCGGTAATTTTTTTATGTGTTCCATCGCAAAATGGCGGATTAGATGTTTGTTTACACATACATAAATACGCCTCACCAGTTTGTTCAACTTGGAAAAGTTTAGGTTTTAAACCGGTTCCAACATGCGAACCATCACAAAATGGTTGATTTTCTGAACGTCCACAAGCACAAAAGTAATAATCATTGTCTGTTTTTAATGAAATAGATACTGGCTTATTGCCTGCAATGATTGGATTTGACATGTATTATCCCCTGAATTTTGTTGATTAATTTATATTTTATTTTTTTTAAGG
>CALLLZ010000370.1 GCA_938008005.1 uncultured Marinicella sp.
AATTCATCTTCAACCTCTTGAGTAACTGCATTGGGAACGCTTGAGGCAGCCAATGCAAATTCAAACATGGCCTTTTCAGAATCAGTGAATAAATCGCTACTTCTGAATTCCCAAATGTTGTCTAAACGTTCTTGAGAGCCACCATATCTTTCTGCAGCCAGTATGGTGTGTGCTTGACAGTAACGACAGCCGGTTTGTGCGCTGGTTAAATAACCGACCAAACGTTTTTGTTCAGCCGTTACTCGGCCTTCATTGGCCATCACAGCCATATTAAGGTTTACAAAAGCTTCTGCAATGGCTGGCCGTCTTTGCATGGTTAGTACACTATTGGGACAAAAACCCAGTGTTTCATTGAAAAATTTTACCAGTTTTTCGACTTCTGGATTGGCGAATTGGTTAAGCGGAGTTATTAATGGCATGTGTTAGCTCTGAGCAAAATGCCAAGTTAGCTTTTTGGCATGAAAATTACAAGTAAAAAATGTTCTCAATAGGATGGTTTTGTTGCGAATTGAAGTGCCGACAATAATTGATGGTTTCTGATGTCGATGTATCTTTGTTATTTTTAATAATAAAATCGATTTATTTTGCGGCTATTTGTTATCTGACTAAACACAAATTCATTTTGATTCTACCGATTTAGTTGTTTAAAAAAAGTGTGGAAGCAAGGTGGCTTAACAAGTTATAAGTATTTTTATGAGCAATAATTATGCTTATTAAGTGATATTATTGTATTCTTATAGGAATACTAGTTGTATGTGACCGTTGGTGCCGTAATTTCAACCTTTGGGAAGTTCGAAATGTAAACCATTGTGACATTCAGTGTAGCTTCAGGTATTCCTTTATCTTAATGATGTAGTATGCCTATACAAAATTTCTAATGAGAGTAATGTATGAGCGCCCGAGTATTTTTGCTGTTTTTATTGGTATCTTTTCAAGCTTTTAGTCAGACACCCAGTGTTGGCCCGATCGGTGATGAAGAAGATTTTGCTGGAAGTCAAGTCTGTGTAGATGCTCCGTTGCTTAACGCCGGTCCGCCTGGATTTGGACCTTATCTACAGTTAATAGTTCCCATTGGTGTGACTTTTGATTCAGCCAGTATTTTTATGACCGGCGCTACTGTTACCAATGTGGGAGCTTTCCCAGCACCTCCGGGTAACCAGTTACAAGACAGTATCATTGATGCACCCGTTACTGGACCTGAAGGGTTTCAACTCATTCTCGTTCAACCACCGATTGGATCTTTAGTGGCAGGTGCGCCACCTCTTAATTTAGAATTGTGTTTTACCATAGATGCAGATGCTGATGTGGGTGTTCCTTTGGATATTTCTGTTACACCTATTTATGAATTGGGAGATTCTGCCACTGGTGAGAATGGTCCAATTACAGGGTCACCTGATACTTTCAGTCTGACCCCAATTCTGGTGATTTTTGACAAAACTAACACGGCACCTGAGCAAGAAAGACCGCCGGGTCCAAGTTGGCCTGTAACCTATACACTGAATACAGATGTCGCTGATGGGGCCACCCTTGATAATGTTGTGATCGCAGATACACTTCCTGCAGATTTTGTGTTGGATGTGGCTTCCATAATGATTGCTGGTGGTGTTAATTGTGCAGCGGGTCCAGGGCCTAATATCAGTGTGACATGTGATTCAGTAACCGGCACTGCTAATGCAGATGATCTGGTTGTGACTTATAGGGGGTATTTCGATGATGTTTTGGATGAGGCTTCTTGTGATGCCAGACCTGAAATGAACAGCGCCACATTGGATGCTGATTTTGATTCTAATCCAATCCCTCAAGAGTCTGATTTTAATATCATTGAATTATCGAATCTGCTTATACAAAAAAGTGTAGATACCAGTGATACGCCTCCTGATCCTGATTTAGTCAATCCTGGAGAAACAATTACTTATACCCTCGATTTACAATTAACTGATTTTGGAACATCTGACAGTTTAATATTAACTGATATTCTTCCAGATGGAATTTCATTTGGAGCGCACACCAGCTTAACAATTGGTGGCGCAGCGGTGGCTATAGTTCCAACTGTGACGCCTGGTGTACCTGCAGCAGGACAAACAACAGTCGTGTATGATTTAACTGCGGTGGCGGGTAACATCGCTCCTGGCTCTGCCATACAACTGGTGTATACAGCCACTGTTAATACAGTGTTTGATGCGGGTAATGCAGTATTGGCTAATGACTCATTGACCAACAATGTGACCACTGCATTTACCCTCGATGCTGGTGCAAGTGGCTGCTCAAATCCATCTTCAAGCACAGTTTTAGTCTCTCCTGTTGTACCCACAAAAACTGTGGTTTCAACAGGTCCATATTCGCCGGGTGATGCAGTAATCTATCGCTTATCAATGGTTATCCCCTCAGGTGATACCAGAAGCGTGGTATTCACAGATTTTTTCCCATTGCCTGTTTTTGATGTTAATGACATCGACTTGACCTTCGGTGTAGACATCGTACACAGTCCTTCAGTAGACACATTGGGTTTAACGCCTGATTCAATAACCATAGATGGAACAACGAATAGTTTGATTATCGAATGGCCTGATGTGACCACAGGTATGGTACAAACGATATCTGTAGATGTAAGTGTAAGTATTACCACTGATCCGTTTGCTGATAATTTAAATTTGTCTAATTTATTACAGGTAGACAGCTTGAACTCGCCGGGTGCTACAGCGACAGGTGTGGTGCCAGCATTGATTGAGATCAGTGCACCAGATTTAACCATTACCAAAGGTGTGGTCTCAGCTGATCAAGGTACCATTGATCCACCAGCAGCAACATTACCAGTTGATGGCAATGTTGAAGATGTAGATGCCGGAGATGATGTCACTTTTCAATTAACCATTGAGAATCTGGGTGGTGCCCAAGCTTTTGATGTTTTTGTATCTGATCCTGTCATTGCGGGGCTAACTGGATGTACCGTAGATTCTGTTGAAGATGGGGCAGGGGCCACTTTAATCACCACTGCTGCGCCGGCTTTGGATCCAGGCTTTATTATCACGACACCCCTGGCTGCGAATGATGATGCACCTATGGGAGGCGGCGCACCTTATGCCGATGATACGGCGATTGTTACTTACACATGTGTGGTTGACAATGATGTTGAACCTAATTCAGTAATTGAAAATACCGCCAGTGTGACATGGGCTTCTGCCGTAGGTGGCGTGGCATTCCCAGCAGAAGAAGACACTGCAGAAGTAATCACCGATGAACCAGGAGTTGTTAAAAATAGAACTGATACCGCACCAGACCCGGATGGTAATGATGCCACGGTAACCATTGGTGAAACCATAGAGTATACGGTGGTTATCACAATTCCGGAAGGAGAAAGTTTAAATACCGAATTGGTTGATACACTAGACTCAGGTTTAGTTTTTCAGTCTTTTGATAGCATTATAGCTTCACCTGGATTAAGCACAGATCATGCAGGTGGATTTCCGGGCGTCTTAACCGATGCAACTGGTATAGGTGGTCCAACTGCATCTTTTCCATTTGATAACATCACCAACAGCAACACTGCTAATGGTACAGCCGAAACCATTACCAGTGTTTATATAGTGTTGGTGGAAGATGTTGTTTCAAACGAAAATGGTGATAATCTAGGCAACTTCGCTGGCTTTGCTTTTGATGGCGGTAACGCCACCGATGAAGCTCCAAATACCCTCATCACAGAGCCTGTTGTAACCATAGATAAATCGGTGTCACCAATTACGGCTGATGCCGGCGATACAGTCACTTATACAGTTGAATTAAGTAATTCTGGTACCAGTGATGCCTTTAATGTAGAAATGACCGATCTTTTGGCAGATCCTAACCTTACCTTGGTGACTACTCCAACTGGAACTGTCACCACGACTCAAGGCACGGTAACTACAGGAAATACTGCTGGCGATACCACTGTGGTGGTAGATGTGGGCACCATACCATTTTCTCCGGCGACCACGGTAACTGTCACTTTCCAGGTGTTAGTTGGTAATGGTGTTTCATCTGGGCAGATGATACCCAATACAGCTTCAGCTACATATGAATCATTGCCATCTGGAGGGCGGGTATATGATCCAGTAGAGGCCATGGAAAATTTAGAAATTGGAGCGGCTGAAATCACCAAAGTGGTGCTGCCAGCAACCAGTTCAGAACAAACGGGTGGTACATCAGGTCAAGGCAATGCTGGCTTGGTCGACTTAACCATTGGTGAAGAAGTTACCTTTAGAATACAAGCCACTTTGGCTGAGGGTGTTTCTCCTTCAGTTATTATTACCGATACCTTACCAGGTGGTGCCACAGGCCTTATGGAAGTGGTTTCTTCTACTGTAGTCAGTATTGGTGGTCAATTATCACCTACCAATACTTTAACAACCGGTACCACCGGACCTGCGAATGTAGAGGTGTTTGATTTTGGTTCAGTGACCAATTTCCCAGATGGTGTGGTTAATGATGATGATCGAATTATCGTTGAAGTAACAGCTATAGTCGTTGATGATGGTGTGAACTCTGGTTTAGAAGTTCTGACCAATAATGTGATGATTCAATATGCTGCTGGATTAAATGAATCTGGCTCTGCGGATATCGAAGTGGTTGAACCACGATTAGGCATCGATAAGAGCAGCCCAACCACCACGGCTGATGCGGGCGACACCATTACCTATACCATTGTGATTACAAATGACGCGACCACCAACAGCTCTGCCAATGCATTTGATGTGGCATTCACTGATGTGATACCTGCAGGCTTAACATTTGCAGGAAACCTGTCTTTAGATGCTGGTTTGGCACCTGATGCAACTACCTTAGTAGAGTCTGGAGGTACAGTTAGCGCATTTTGGACTCAGTTTGATTTTGGACAATCGGCAACCATTTCTTTCGATGTGACTGTTGATGGTACTGTAGCTCCAGAAGAGCTGATTACCAATACGGCTAATGTGGCATGGGGCTCATTACCTGGCGCAGATCCAGAAGAAAGGGAAGATTCCTCAGATGAATCACATGATGTGACGATAACAGCACCAGGTTTAACTAAAATTGTTTTTGATACTTCTGAGCCTGGCACAATGACCGGCGTTAATGGACCGGAGGATGACATCGCTGTAGGCGAACTGGTTACTTATCGTTTCACCATCACTTTCCCTGAGGGTACCAGCCCTGGTGCCGTGGCATTTGATCAATTACCCACTGTGACCACTATACTTGAAGCTCAAGTAACAGGCACAGAAATCATCAGTGTGGGTGCTAATTTAACAGTGCCTGGTGGTGGAGTAGGTACCGCCGGTGTTCTCTCAAACACTGACGCAGATGCTTACAATGATTTGGTTACATGGAATCTAGGTGATGTGGTTAATATGGCTGATGGTCTCAGCAATGCGGATGATCAGATTGTATTCCAAGTGAATGCAGTATTGGTAGATGAGCCAGTGAACCAAAATGGTTTGAATGACATTGTTAATACAGCTTCATTTACTTCGGGTGGTAACACCACCATTGGTACTGCACTGATCGATGTGGTTGGACCAGATGTTGAAGTTACCAAAGAAACAGTACCCATGTCGATTACTGCTGATGCAGGTGATGTCATTACATACAGAATTACCGTGGATCATACTGGTACTTCTACTTCTGATGCGTTTAATTTTACGGTAACTGATGCATTACCAGATCCTGGTACCAGCTGGATCAATGATTCGACTGTAGCTGGGACTTGTACGGGGGTGACAACTGATTCAAGCGGAGACCCCAGTATTGAATTTACTTTTGATGTGCTTACCTTGGCAACTGACAGCTGTACCATTGAATATCAAGTCATGGTTGATGTGGGTGTTAATCCGAATGAAACCTATCAAAATACAGTTACGGCTACTTGGACTTCAACCTCTGCTATAGGCCCTGAAACAAGAACAGGTACGGATATGGATGACAGTACTTTTGTCACACCTGATCCAGCCATCATTAAAACCGCTGAAAGTGCGAACACTTCGTTAGCTGATACAGGAGATAATGTCGGTGATATGTTGGTGCCTGATATGGCCATTGGTGAGTTGATAGACTTTAATATCACTGTGATCTTCCCAGAAGGTACGACCACAAATGCATTGGTGGTTGATCAACTACCACTGATAGGTTCTGGTGGTGTGATGGAGATGGTCAATGCCACAGTTGCTACCATTGGTGGCAATATAACCACCACTTTACCTGGCACAGCGGTTATTGCAAACACCGATGCGGATGCATTCGATGATCAAGCCACTTTAGACTTTGGTACAGTGACCAATACACCTGATGGTGTTGATAATGCCGATGATCATATCATCATAACTGTCACAGCCCGAGTGGTAGATGTGCCTGAAAATGCAGATTTAGATCTGTTAACCAACACCGCTACTTTCACTTATGGTGCAGGTGAGATACTGGATGATACTGCAGATATTGAGGTGGTTGTTCCTGAATTGGGCTTAACCAAAGCAATGGGTCCCATGGCTGATGGGGTGGTGCCAATCACATTAACATTCAGTAACACAGGTAATGCGCCGGCTTATGATATTCTTATTGAGGATATTCTTGATACGGGTATTTGGGATGTTTCAACCATCACTGGTGTAACCATTCCTACTGGCTTTGTGTTTGCTGATGCAGCAGGTCCAGGAGCGACAGAGCATACAGTCAGTATCAGTTCTGATCCTGCTGGAAGCACTCCGGCGACTTCGATTGAACCAGCTGAGGTGATCGTATTCACCTTCAGTGTGGCTTTACGTGATGATGTGGTCTTACCTACAACCATTCCAAATACGGCAACTGTAACAGAGGCCAGCACCATTCCTGGTGATGATCCCGCTGAATTGGATTTGCCGGAAGTAGATGCGGATGCAACTTTAGAAATACCGGTTCTGGATTCGACTAAGTCTGCAACCTTGGTTGATGACCTTAATATGTCTGGTGGTGCGAGCCCTGGTGAAGTGCTTGAATACACCATCGTGTTGACTAACTCTGGTGATGGTCCAGCAAATAATGTGACCATCACTGATACACCTGACATGAATGGCACCATTGTTCTTGGTTCTGTATCGACAACACTGGGAACCATTACTTCTGGTAACACCGGTGAAACAGTGGTTTCGGTAGATGTGCCAACTTTAGCGGCTGGTACAAGTGTCACCATCATCTATCGAGTTACTATCAATGACCCTTTGCCAGCAGGTATTGATGAGTTGGTGAATCAAGGTTTGATTGAATCTGATGAATTACCTGATTCAGTTACTGATGACCCGGACACTGGTGATGAGGATGACGAAACCATTGTCCCCATAGATGGGGCGCCTGATTTAACCATTGCTAAAGACGATGGTGGTATTACAGCTTCAGCAGGTGTGAGCGTGGTTTATACCTTGACTTATGCCAATGTGGGTACACAGGATGCCACAGGTGTCGAGATTACTGAAACTGTACCTGCGAATACAACTTTTGACCCTGCTAACAGTACGGCAGGTTGGGCTTGTTTGCCAGATAATACAGCAGGCAGTGTATGTACATTGGCTATTGGAAATGTGGCTGCAGGAGATCCAGCAGTAGATGTGGATTTTGCAGTGATGATTGATTTACCATTGGCAGATGGTGTGACCGAGATCAATAATGCCGTTTCGATCGCTGATGATGGCAGTAATGGTCCAGACCCTACTCCTGGTGATAATGATGATACTGATGACACGCCAATTTCAGATACACCTGATTTTCAAATCACCAAAGATGATGGTGGTGTGACCGCCGTTCCTGGTGGCGATGTGGTATTCATGATTAATTACAGCAACACAGGTGGTCAGAATGCCACAGGTGTTGTAATTACAGAAACCGTACCAGCCAATACCGTGTTTAATCCAGGTTTAAGTACCGCAGGTTGGGCATGTGTACCTGATAATAATCCTGGCAGTACGTGTACATTAGCCATAGGTGCGTTGGCAGGAAATGGCGCTTCAGGTACTGCAGATTTTGCGGTGACAATAGATAACCCCTTGGCCAGTGGTGTGACTTCAATCATGAATACAGTAAGTATCGCTGATGATGGTGGCAATGGTGCCGATCCAACACCTGGTAATAACACCAATGATGACGACACGCCTATCAATGCGGCTCCAGATTTTGTGATTTCGAAATCAGATGGTGGTGTTTCTTCAGGTCCTGGTCAAACAGTTGTGTATACCATTAACTATGATAATGTGGGTAATCAAAATGCAACAGGAGTAGTCATTACCGAGACCGTTCCTGCCAATACAACATTTGACGCAGGAATGAGTGCTGCCGGTTGGGCCTGTGTCCCAGATGGCAACGCAGGCAGTGTTTGTACATTTGCTGTTGGAGCCTTGAATGTAGGTGGTGGTTCTGCTGTAGATTTTGCCATAATCATTGATGATCCATTACCAACCAATGTTAAAAGTATTGTTAATACAGTTTCAATCACTGATGATGGCACCAATGGTATGGACCCGAACCCAGGTGATAATACCGGTGGTGATAATACACCAGTCGGGGCAGTTCCAGATTTAACCATCACTAAAGATGATGGTGGTATTACAGCCACAGCTGGATCGACCATTCCTTATGCAATTAACTATGCGAATATTGGTAACCAACAATCTACCGGTATTATGATTACTGAGACTGTGCCATTGTATACAGAGTTCAATGCGGGAGCGAGTTCTGCAGGATGGGTTTGTATACCAGATAACACAGCAGGCAGTACTTGTACATTGGCGGTGGGTAGTTTAAATGGTGGTGGAGACTCAGGAACAGCGACTTTCGCGGTTGATGTTCTTGCGACATTACCTGCAACCGTTGTTTCAATTACTAACAGCATATCCATTGGAGATGATGGGGATAATGGTGCCGATGCTGACCCTAACAACAACAACGATGATGATGATACACCAGTTGATGCAGCACCTGATATGAGTGTAACTAAAGTGGATCAGTCAGATTTCGTTAATGCCGGTGGAACTGTCACTTATGAAATCAGTTATGCCAATGTAGGGACACAAGATGCCACAGGAGTTGTTATTACCGAAACAGTACCGGCCAATACCACTTTTGCTTTCGGTTCAAGTAGTCCAGGTTGGAATTGTTTACCAGATGCTACTGCCGGAAGTACTTGTACTTTCAATGTTGGCCCAGTGGCTGCAGGCGCACCAGCAGTTGTTATTGGGTTTGCTGTAGTACTGGATAACCCATTACCAGCTGGATTTGATACTGTGATCAATAATGTATCTATCAATGATGATGGTACCAATGGTCCAGATCCAGATCCTAATAATGACACTGATGATGAAACCACCAATGTGGGTGCATTCCCAGATTTAAGCATCGCTAAAACTGATGGTGATGTGACATCTGGACCAGGGCAGACTATTGTATATACCTTGGATTATGCCAATGAAGGTGATCAGAACTCGACTGGAGTTGTTATCACTGAAACAGTGCCGGCCAATACCACGTTTAATCCTGGAGTCAGTACTGCTGGATGGGTATGTACACCTGATAACAGTGCAGGCAGTATTTGTGATTATACGGTAGGGGCTTTAGATGCAGGTGATTCAGGTCGTATTACTTTTGCCATAGACGTTGATGATCCATTGGCACTGGGTGTTAATTTGGTTGTTAATAATGTCAGTATTGAAGATGATGGAACCAATGGCCCTGATTCTGATCCTAATAACAATGATGATACGGACGATACTTCATTGCAATTAGAGCCGCCAGTTGGTTTGAAAATTGGTGAGTTTGATGCTGATAATCCGCGTTTGATTCATTGGACTATTTGGTGGTTTAATCCGAATAACGACAGAGATTTGCCTGTATTTGTATTCGATGATATTCCTGAGGGAACCATCTTTTATAATGGTGAAAGCTGCGTGGCTGAGGGGACCAGTACATGTACCACTCCTGTCTATAATGCTGCTTTAGATCGAATAGAACTAACAGCTATATTGGGTGAAGATCAAGGTGCTCCCGCTGATTCTCTTCCAGAGGATTTAAACAATGAAATTGTTATCCGTTTTGACACTTTTGTTGTTGATAATGGGATGCTTAGTATTGCAAATCAAGCGCAAGCCAATTGGGATGAAGACAATGATGGCGATCCTATAAACGACGCTGATGATGGTCAGGGACCAATTCCAACCGATGATCCAGTTACGGCTCAAGGTGGCGACCCAACTGTATTAGGTCGAACGTATTCAGTGCCTACTTTACAATGGTGGTCATTGATGTTATTGATGTTGGCTACTCTATGTGTTGTTAAACCTTATATAGTCCCCAAAAAAATGTAAGAAGGTTAGACTTTGATCAGAACAAGGCAAGGCTTAAAAACTTTGCCTTTTTTATTGGTTATAGAATATAGTCTGAAACATTGACTTTTGTTGTAAGTCTTAAAGTTGTGAAAGCTTGTGAACAAGTAACAAACGCATTAAAACAGTACCAACTACTTTCAATTTAATGTCTGTGACTACATAATGTAGAAAGATAAATATTTTGAGATAATTATGACAAAATTCTATGACTTTAAAGCAGCCACATTGAATGGCAAAGATCAAGAACTTTCGGACTACAAAGGTAAAGTGGTTTTGGTGGTTAACACAGCCAGCAAATGTGGACTAACGCCTCAGTATGAAGGTTTACAAGAGTTGTATGTGGAGTTAAAGGAGCAGGGTTTAGAAATTTTGGGTTTTCCCTGTAATCAATTTGGTAAACAAGAACCTGGTGATGCTGCGCAGATCGGTGAATTCTGTGAAATTAACTACGGTGTATCCTTTCCAATGTTTGGAAAAATTGATGTTAATGGCCAAGACGCCCATCCAGTATTTGAATACTTGAAAAATGAGTTGCCCGGTACATTGGGTA
>CALLLZ010000371.1 GCA_938008005.1 uncultured Marinicella sp.
CAAAACAACCTATGAACTTTTAGTCTATAGTCGTTGAGTTTTGTTGCTCAATAACGCCGTGATGCCCGTGACTTTGAATTGAAGGCACAAGATAAAGTTGAATCAAAATAAGACAATTGTCTGAGTTAATAAAGCCTTGCTTCAGCTTGAGCAAGGCTTTTTTAAAATAACAAGCTTCTCATACACTTGTTATTTTCTTTTGTTAATTTATTTATTCAAAATCATCGATAAAAATCAAGTCACCGGTAAATACATAGACTGCACCAGAACGCAATACATCGTTATTGTCTTGAGGACCATTAACCCCTACGGAACCACTGCTTTCTCGCGTTGCTCCAACCACCAACAAATCTTCTGTTATCACAGCAGCAAATCCAAAGTTATCTCCCGCATCTGTATTAGAAGCTTTTACATATGCTGTCTGATGCCATTGATTGTTGGTTTTTTTAAACACATATGCAGCCCCTGATTGTAGAGCAGCATTATTAATTTGATTTCCATTTACCCCTAATGCATCGCTACTTTCTCTCCAGGCACCAACAACAAATTTATCTTTAGCCACACTCACTGACCAACCAAATTGATCTTGCTCGTTGGTGTTTGAAGGCTTTACATATGCCTGTTCAACCCAATCACCATTAAGACGCTTAAACACATACACAGCACCAGAATATTGTGCAGTATCATCATGAACGGGATTAACACCCACACCTCCACCAAATTCTCTTCTGGCACCAATTACCAATGTATCTTCATGCAATCCCAATGAGTGCCCAAAATTATCATTGTCACCTGGGGTTGAGGCAGTTAAATAGGCAGCTTGTAACCATTGTGTACCGGAAAATTCATATACATATACAACACCAGCATTAGATAACCCATTGTTACTTTTCCAAGACGAACCGATAATTAAATGACTTTCTGACAAAGCCAAAGACTCACCAAAATGCTGCAAGGCACCTGTATCAAATGGTTTGGCGTATGTCTGTTGAACCCACACCCCTGAATTACGCTGAAAAAGATATACAGCACCAGATTGATTTGAATCATTGTTGTTTTGGTCGCCATTAACACCAGTTGCATTACTGGATTCATTGAGTGCACCAACAGCAATTGTATTTCCATTGATAGCAACTGCAGAACCAAACTTATCATTTTCTTCTGCATTGGATGCCTTTAAATAAGCATCTTGAGCCCAAACACCATTATCTCTTGTATAAACGTATGCGGCACCAACCGCTTCTGCCTCGTTGTTCAATTGATTGCCATTGATACCAGTGGCCGTACTGTCTTCATCTGGTGCACCGACAACCAAGGTATCACCTGATATAGCAATTGCATAACCAAAGCTGTCCAAAGCATTGGTATTAGAAGCTTTTATATATGCCTCTTGGGCCCATGAATTACCGACCCGTCTAAAAACATAAACCGCCCCAGCAAATGGCATAGAACTGTCCTGTTGATTGCCATTTACACCGGTGGCAGAACTACCTTCATTGACTGCAGAAATAACCATGGTATCTCCAGAAATGGCAATTTGCTCACCAAAGTGATCATTGCGACTGGTGTTCGATGCTTTGAGGTAAGATTGTTGTGCAAAATCATCACCCCAGCTGGCAATTGATTGGTTACTACATAAGCATGCCATCATTGAAATTAAACGAATTGAATCTAAAATATTCACAGTTGCTTCTCTCATGGGTAATTGATTTAAAAGTCTAAAGTCTATTGAAAATTAGTGTTTTGATTTTGAATTTAAAGTGAAATTTTTATCAAATTTTCATCAAATTCAGCCAAATTAAGCATTATTAATCAAACCAATCAGTGCTTAATTAACAATAAACTAATCAATAAAATTGTGAAATAAAAACCCCCAAGGCAAATAGATTGCTGCATAATATTTATTAAATAACGGGGAAACACTCAATGCGTAAAATTACCAATACTTTTCAGATCGGCCTTTATATGTTTTTATTTGCTTGGGTTGACTTTGTTTGGGCTGGTGGTGGAGATCAAACGCTTGTAGTCAACAGCACTTTAGACGAGTCCGATGTGACCCTTGATGGCAACTGTAGTACGGTTCCTGATGGTTCAGTGAATAGATGCACATTAAGGGCAGCCATTCAAGAAGCCAACATCTTTCCAAGAAAAACCATCATTGAGTTTGATATAAATGATGCGGGCTGTATCAATGACATATGCTCCATCACTGTTGACCGAGCCAACAATGGCTCTTTACCAGATATCATTGGTCAAGTTGAAATAGATGGTTCAACGCAACCAGACAACAGCACAGTCTGCACACTCTCACCAGAAATGCGCCCCAGCTATAAAGTTGTGGTTCAAGGTGATTCAATGGACATTGGACTGCGCTTGGAGAGTGGGTCAGAAGGGTCAGTAATTCGTGGATTGAACGTTCGTAATTTTCTCAACAACATCGCAATCATTAACAGCTCTGACAACAGGGTTGAATGTAACTTAATTGGCACCGATGAAACCGGACTGCTTGGTACCGGGCAAAACCCAGCCAATGGCATCATTGTTGGTTGTGAGGCTAACAACAACATCCTTGGCGGCCCAAATGCAGAAGATGGCAATGTTATAGCCAATCAAGATGTGGACGGCATTCAATATTTCGCAGGTTTTACCTGCCCAACTGGTACCAATATACCGAGTAACAATGCCATTTTAGGTAACTACATTGGGATCGCCAAAGATGGTATAACACCATTAGGAAATACATTTGGTGGTATTTCATTTTGGGGAGGACCCACCTTCGGGCACTATGTAGGCACCTTACAAGATGGTACAACCACTCATGCCAATCTGATAAACAACAGTATATCTGGTATTTATATTGATGATGGATCCAATAATATAACAATCAAAGGGAACCATATAGGCACTGACCTCACCGGAACACTTAATCTTGGCAACACAGCTGGTGGAGTAGATATCGTTTCAGGCTCAAACAATATAGTTGGTGGCACCCTACCTGGAGAATCTAACCTCATTGCTTTTAACAGCGAAGGTGTACTTATATCAGGAGCCAGTTCAAGTGGAAACCTCAACCGGGGTAATCAATATTTAAACAATCAAAACAATCCAATTGATCTTATACAAGATGGTGGAATTGATCCTGATGGTAGCAATCCAAATGATGCTGATGATGTCGATGATGGAGCCAATAAATTGATTAATTACCCAGATATTACCGGTGTCACTTTGGTTGACTCTGGTGGTGATATACTTGTTGAGGCAGATGTTTTTGTTGATGCAACATCAATAAACGCCGCATATCCACTCGTTATAGATATGTATTACGAAGAAGAAACCAACTCAGGAATCCAAAACAGCTTATATGTATCCAGTGTAAGTTACGACATGCCACAAAATGTAAGCAATGAAATATTCGACTTACCAGACGGAGTGATAGGCGGTTACTTGCGATTTACTGTTACAGACGATGAAGGCAACACTTCTGAAATGTCTCCTTCTATTGCCTTTGGGTTCATTGACTTAATCTTTAAAAATGACTTTGAATGATCATTTAGGGTTTAGACACCATAATTTAATACACCAGTAATCTTAGGTGGCATCTGTAGATGATAACCTTGTTCTATCAGGTTTTTTTTAACCGACTCGATATCTTCTGATGCCAGCCTATCTCGTTGAGCTAAATTGAGTTGCATGACTTGAGTACATTGGCCAAGTATTTTTTGCAGTTCTTCCGGAATCTCTTCTAAAGTTTTTTCTTGAGCTAAATACAAATAAGCCCCTGGCTTTTTATCCGACTTAAATACTTCACAAATCATAAACTTACCTTATACTTATAAACCAAATAATCAAATAAAAACCAACAACTATTGGCGATTAATTTCATACTATAACGGAACATACAGCTGCAAATGACATGCCAACCTATTCAGTGTAAATTTTATCATGATTGTGTGCACATATTTAAGTGCTTTTCTTA
>CALLLZ010000372.1 GCA_938008005.1 uncultured Marinicella sp.
ATTGGACGATTGATGGATTGGACTGGAAAAAAGATTAACAATTATCAAGTAAAAGAGTTAATCGCAGTAGGTGGTATGTCTTCTATTTACCGGGCAGAACGATTCTCTGCCCAGGTTCAAAAACCAGTGGCCATAAAGGTCATGCAATCCAACAAAGATAATGCCTCGATAGTTGCCCTGTTTAAACAGGAACAACAAGCCTTATCTATTCTGGACCACCCTAACATCGTTGCATTTCATCATGGCGATCAAACTGAAGAGGGGATTTATTATTTGGTTATGGAGTACATCTCGAAAGCAAAAACCCTTGATACATACATCATTGAAAATAATTGCCATGTTAAAACCATCGTGAAATTAATCAAACAAGTGGCTGATGCAATCACTTATGCGCACAGTCACTTAATTATCCATAAAGACCTCAAATCGTCCAATATATTAGTGGATCAACACGGCACGGCAAAAGTAATTGATTTTGGTATAGCTGCATTGAATGATAAACCCAATCCTAATTACCAGAAAATTTATACACCAAACATAGCTTCTCCTGAGCAAATTAAAGGAGGCAGAATCACTTCAAGTACAGATATTTTTTCATTAAGTGCTACATTGCTCGATTTATTGATAGAAGGCAATCCTTTACCAGAATTTGATCCAAAGACATACCAAGAAACCGATGATAAGGAATATATTGAAAAGGTGCTGAAAGAATCCAATATTGATACGGATTTAAAAAGAATCATAGCCAACGGCTTGCAAACACAACTAGACAACCGATACAAGACCATGGATGCATTGGCCAGTGATCTTGATGCATGGTTAAAACACAAACCTATTTCATTACTCAATCATAAATTGGGCTATCGAATACTTAAAGGATTCAAACGCAACCCCATGGGTAGCTTTGCGTTGAGTTTGCTCGCAACAGCAGTCATATTTGGTACTGTTTTGGTCAGTTATTACGCTTTGAATGCAAGAAAACAAGCTGAAAATTCCAGAGTAACCTTACATTTTTTAAGGGATGTGTTGAGCCAAAGTGACCCATCTAAAGGAAATGCCAGTGACATAACGATAAAAAATGCATTACAAAAAACGCTGACACAACAAAAACATATACTGGCAAAAAATCCAGAAACAAAACTCAGTATCATGACCCATCTGGCTGAAATTTATATAGCCCAAGGCATGTCTTATGAAGCATCAGAAATGGCCTCTGAAATTCACACATTACTGCTGGCATCCGAAGGACCTGAGGCATTGATTACATTAGAATGGCAAAAAACACTTGCAGAACAACTGAGTTCAGCAGGCAATTATCCAAAGGCCATCGAAATCAGTAGAGAGTTGCTCAACCAGCTAGATGAGACCATAACTGAGCATGCCAATATAAAATTATCCGCTTTATTGAATATTGCGAATATACATGTAGCGACCAAAGACTTTAAAACCAGGCAAAGCCACATTCAAGGTGTAATGAATTTTATTGACAAGGGTCTCGTAAGTGATCATCAATTAATCAGTGAAGCATGGCTAATGATGGCCATTTCAGCCGAGCAATTTGATGATGACTTAATGAGAACAAACTACCAAAAAGCGCTCTACCACATAGAAATAAGCTCAGGCAAAAAGCACCCGGATTACGCCAAAATCTTGAATAGTTATGCGGTGAGTTTAACTAAAAGAGGGCACTATACGCAATCAGAACCGCTGTTCCTAGAATCCATTGAGTTGGCACGTGACTACGATGACAGAGGAATGCTTTATGGTCGTAACTTATTACAGTATGCCCCCATGTTGTTTCGGGCCAACCAACGTGATAAAGCCCAAAAAGTTCTACAACAAAGTTTAACAGTGATTGAGGCATCGGGACATTTATTCACCCAGATGATTGCATACGAGACCTCATACCGTTTCAATAAACAAATGCTTGATTTTTCTAGTGCCCTAGAAGCATCCATATCAAGTACGGAAAAAGCCCAAATACTTTTTAAACCCGGAGATTACCCTTATTTTAAAAACATCATGTTTTTAGCTGAGAGTTTGGTCATTTTAAACCAGTTCGACCTGGCGAAGAAAATACTGGGTTTACTATTAAAAGAGCCGGTAGAACTGGAAGCACAATATATCTACAACACTCAATTTCGGTTGGGCTTAATTGCTTGGCTAACAGGCGATTCTGGCATAATTAAGCAACATCAAATACTTAGCCAGTATCTCACTGACCTCACTGACATCAGCAGTCCAGATTTCCTGCTTCGTTTACTCGAAAAGTACCCCAATAACTTCAAGAACCATGCCAACCAATTCAACACTTCCACTAACGAGCACACCTTACTTTTAGATTTATTAAACTCAGATAAAAATGTGCTTGATAACAATAAATGTCAATTACCGGAAAACATCAAATCAAAAACAGATTTGGTGGTAGTGAAAGTGATATTAAAACTGTGTGAGGGTGAATCAAACATAATCCAAACAGATATTTTTAAAGCAGTCAGTGCAGCCTGCCTGATTTGCCTTCAAAGTGATGTACTTGAGCAAATTGAAAGCATAATAAACCAATAAAATTGGCCCTGACTGATTACTCACCAAGTATGAGTCTTCCGATCAATATAACAGCCCACGAAGACATCATTGTGAAAAAACACGACTTTAACATCCATGACTTTTGACTGATTAAAATTAACCTCTGTTATGATAAGTTGCTTCCACAAATATAACTACAAACAGAGGAATTCAAATGCATAAATCAATTCAAATGATGATCATCAGTATCATCATGGTTTTTATGGCTGGCCTTGATAATCCGGCATCAGCTAAAACTAAAGAAAAAAACAAATCTCACCCCTTAGCCGGTATGCCTTTACGTAATATTGGTCCGGCCATGATTTCAGGCAGGGTTTCTGACTTCGCATTTCATCCAACAAAAAAACATGAATTTTATGTGGCCACTGCTTCTGGTGGTATTTGGAAAACAACCAACGACACCATCACCTGGAACCCTATCTTCGATGGAGAAGGTTCTTATTCAATCGGTGTGATTGAAATAGACCCCAATAACCCCAGTATTCTTTGGGTGGGCTCTGGTGAAAATAATTCACAACGCTCTGTTGCCTATGGAGATGGTATATATAAATCCATTGACGGTGGTAAAAGTTGGAAAAATATGGGCTTGAAAAATTCCAATCACATCTCCCAAATTTGGATCAACCCCAAAGACTCTGATACAGTTTTGGTTGCATCACAAGGTCCTTTATGGAGTAATGATGGCGATCGTGGCCTGTATAAAACCACAGATGGTGGCAAGACTTGGGATCGCATTTTACATATTGACAAGTACACCGGAGTCAATGAATTCGTTATAGATCCTGATGATTTTGATACCATCGTCGCCAGTAGTTATCAAAGACGTCGACATGTGTGGACATTAATTAACGGCGGTCCAGGTAGCGGCATTCACAAAACCACGGACGGGGGTAAAACATGGAATAAAATTACCAGTGGACTGCCTAAAGACCATATGGGCAGAATCGGTTTAGCCAATGCCCCCTCTTCCCCACACACTGTATATGCCATCATTGAATCCAATGCCAAAGAAAAAGGCACTTACCGTTCTTTGGATTTTGGTCAAACTTGGAAAAAACAATCCAGTTATGTGGCTGGCAGCCCGCAGTATTACAACGAATTAATTGTTGACCCAATCAAAGCTGATCGTGTTTATTCAATGGACACCTTTACCAATGTATCTGAAGACGGCGGTAAAACGTGGACCAGACTTTCCGATAAATTCAGACATGTCGATGATCATGCTTTATGGATTGACCCAGATAATACCGATCACCTTTATATAGGTGGAGATGGTGGTGTTTATGAAACTTATGACCGTGGTCAAACTTGGCGACACGTGAGAAACCTGCCATTAGGCCAGTTCTATCGCATTCAACCAGATAATGACAAACCTTTTTATAATATATGTGGCGGTACTCAAGATAACAACACATTGTGCGCACCATCTAGAACCACTGTCATCCACGGGGTAACCAATTCAGACTGGCGCATCATCTTAGGTGGAGATGGCTATGAGCCTCAATTTGACCCCAATGACCCTAACATCATTTACCCTCAATACCAATATGGTGGTTTGGCTCGATACGACAAACGCACCATGGAACGTATATACATCACACCACATCCAAAGGAAGGAGAACCGGCTTACAAATGGAACTGGAACACACCTTTATTGGTCAGTCCTCATATGAGTACTCGACTTTATTATGGGGCAGAAAAGTTATTCAGATCAGATGACCGTGGTGACTCTTGGCAAATCATCAGTCCTGACTTAACCCAACAAATTGATCGCAACCAATTAAAAGTCATGGACCGAGTTTGGGGTGTTGATACCATTGCTAAAAATGTTTCAACCTCAAAATATGGCAGCTTAATCGGTATAACTGAAAGCCCAGTACAGGCTGACTTATTGATGGTTGGTTCAGATGATGGCATGATAAGTGTTTCCACTGATGGCGGAGACAACTGGTCTTCTGTTAAAAAATTCTCTGGTGTACCTGATATGTCATACATCTCAGATGTGTTGTTTTCTCATCATGATGCCAATGTCGCTTATGCAACCATCGACAATCATAAACGTGGTGATTATAAACCCTATGTTTTGAAATCTACCAACCAAGGTCAGTCTTGGAAGCTTATTTCTAACAACCTTCCAGAACGAGGATCTGCACACACCATAGTAGAGGATCATGTTGACCCTAATTTATTATTCGTGGGTACAGAGTTTGGTGCTTTTTTCAGCCAGAATGGTGGCGGTTCATGGACTAAATTATCAAAACTTCCTACCATTTCAGTGCGTGATTTAGAAATTCAACCTCGTGAAAATGATTTAATCATTGGTACCTTTGGTCGTGGTGTGTACATACTTGATGACTATACTCCGTTGAGAAACTCGACAAAACAACTGAACGACAATCAAGCTACTGTGTTCCCTATCAGAGACAGCTGGCTGTATATCGAAGGTGATTTATTTGATGACCGTAAAAAAGGGTCATCTGGTAGTGAGTTTTTCACCGCTGACAACCCTGCTCTTGGTGCCACATTCTCATACCACTTAAAAGACAGCTTCAAAACGCTAAAAAAGCAACGTCGAGCAGCTGAAATTAAAGTCGAAAAAGCAGGTGGTGACACCCCCTATCCAACTTGGGATGAGTTGCGAGTTGAAGATAATGAGGAAGCCCCATATGTGTTTTTCTTAATTGAAGATAACAATGGCAACGTTATCAGTCGAGTGCCTGCTAAAAACAGCAAAGGTTTTCATCGTGTTCAATGGGATATGCGATACCCTGCCCCTGATCCTGTTAGCTTGAAGAAAGCTGATTGGATACCTTACTGGGCTTCTGACCCAATGGGTCCTTTGGCTAAACCAGGAACTTACCAAGCCACCTTAATGAAACGTCAAGGTGGGGAGCTTACAGCTTTAAGTGATGCCAAACCGTTTACATTGAAATCAATGGCCAACAGTCCTGAAATCAGCAAAAACCCTGAAGCAGTGTTGGCATTCAAAAAACAATTGGCTGAATTACAAAGATCTGTTAATGGCGCCAATAGAAAATCTGCTGAAATGAGCAACCGCATAAAACATCTGGTTAAAGCGGTGGATTTAACTCCCATGAAAAATGAATCAGCTGCACAAGAAATTCGCACTTTATCCAATCGTTTAAAAGCGTTACAAATCAAACTGCGAGGCGATTCAACCATTTCATCTAGACAAGAAGCTGTTCCATGGTCTATCTCACAACGTGTAGGCAGCTTGTATGGAGGCATCATTGAATCACAAGCTGATATACCCGGTAATTACAAAGAATCAATGAAAATAGCTTTATCAAGCTATACATCTGCTTTGAAAGAACTGCAGATGATAGCAGCTGATTTATCTGCCTTTGAAAATGAAGCCGAAGAAAATGGAGCGCCTTGGACACCAGGACGAATTCCTTCACTCGGTACCAAATAACCAGTTGAATAAAAACACAACTTGTTACACAAAGCCACTTGAAATGAACTTTTCAAGTGGCTTTTAAATTTGTTATACATTAGCTATATAACTTAAAGATTAAAAGTCCTCAAAATAAAACATTTGCGAAGTTTCGTTAACCATGCATGCAGTCTGTATGTACATGGCGCCATCTACCGCACTGTTGGTATGAAGACATTTATCAGTTAACCAATTCTGTAATAAAAATCTGCCAGGAAGTGCTGAAGGTTTCTTGATATAAGCAGCCAAAGGAGATGAACAACTGGCCACCCCAATTTCAGCTCCATAGCCTAAGTTTTTTGGTGTAATGCAAAAACCCAGCATCACTGACGGCAAGTACACGACATCAGTGCCATCAAGTGTTGTCTCAATAATATCAAATGCTTTAGGGTCTTCACTCCAACAACCCCATTGGAAAATTCTCACTGAGTCGACACTTCCTCCATCCCAAGTATATGGGTACAAACACTTATCCGAAAACTCATTATGGATTTTTTTCAAACCTTGAGGGTTGTTTATTTTATGAAACACAGCGGTACCGTTTTGGTCCACATTCAAATACTTGAAATATTTATTCCCTAAGGTTCGTTCCTTATATTTTCTTTTACAATTTTCATTTTGACCAAAATACTCCACCTTAAACCGGTAATTCACACCATTTTCAAACAAGCTTTCATCAAATGTTTCAAGTTCGTCGTTGGTGTATACCACTCCATCCCAACCCAATGTTCCCACGACTCTGTAGCTTACTTTAAACTTATGACCACTCCACCCGCCGGTGTTCCCCATAATGCACTCAGGTGCATTCCAGGTAAGCAAAACATGCCCGCCATCCAAAATGAATGGTGGATTGACATCAAATTGTGCTGATACACCCTGATTAAATAACATCAGTAAAATCAAGTATCCCATTGTTTTAATTTGTTTATTCATTTATAACCTCTTGTTAGTCAATAATATTTTGTTGTAAGCAAAAAATCATCATGCAAAATGGTTATTTAACTACCGACAATTTCTTTGCTAACAACGCTTGGAATAACCAATCAGAATGCAAATCACATCCCGTTAGTTATGTTTAAATATTACGAATTAAGAATTTTTATTGAAGAAGAAACAGTGGCAATACTGGTTTAAAAAAGTTTTATTGACCAGTTTTTGCCAGATATTTAATTGCTTACTTGATGGATTACAGAATCAATAAACCCATTGGCTAATTCAAATGCTTTGCTGGTCAACTGAAAAAAAGCGAAGGCGGAAATACTGAAAAATTTCAGTGATATAAGATACGAGTTTAACCCCTAAACGGATGAACCACAGGCCAAATAAAGAAACAGTACTTTCTGTACCATCAAATACAATTGAGAACTTGTTTTTTATTGTTATAAGAAAGGTTGACTGCAGGGTATTGAGGGTATGAGAGAATCAATGAGAGTATACTTAAAACTCTATCTCAAATAATAACATTATGAAACATCGAGAATTTGAAATTTAACCACTGACATTAATCGTAAGTGGTTAAATTCATGTTCATTTTTTTATTTAAAATAATGTATTTTCCATTAATCTCTGCGGCAACTACTTACAATATACCCACCACCACTTGCATACAGCATAGAGTAATGCTGACAACCTGATAAAGTTGCAGCAGTTACTGTTCTTCTTGACAACATCTGTCTTGGCAAACCATTAATGTAGGTTGTAACAACCTGCATCACAACGCCTGAATATGATGCCAAATAATCATCTCCATCATCAATCACACGACCAACATGGCCAACAGGTACTGCACTTACACTCATCACAATTAAACTTAAGGTCATTGCCAACAATATTTTAATTTTCATCAATTTTCTCCATCTTTCATTAATAACACTTTGTAAAAAACAACTCACCTTAATTTGAATACTCATCAAACTCTTGAGGCGACCATTCCGTACAATTCTTATAGCAACCAACCAAAACACTAATCTAGTCCAGTTTGCTACTCTTAAATAGTACGAATCAAGCATGTTTATTGAAGAAGAAACACCGGTAATACTGGTCTAAAAAATTTTATTGACCAGTTTTTACCAGAGTATTAACTGTTTATAAACTGTGATTAAGCTACTATTTAATAACTTCGAACGATAAGAAAAATAATGAAAAAAATAAAATCTTCACTAATTTTGATGGCAATTAGTAGTGCGGCTAGTTCACACGATTTACCTGTAAACACATTGATTCATGAACCACTGGTAATTTATGCCAATCCAATTATTGAGACAGACAACAGAAGTTATCGGCTAGGTGTCAATACCACACAAGTATTTAATCAAACCACATTAAACTCGGAAGAAATAATGCATGCTATCCGCAATGAATTACATAGCGACAAAATAAAACGTAACATAATGGGGGAAGGTAGAGTTTATTCACCGCCTACGCATGACATAATAGACCTTGATGCAAGCAGCATGGCCATATTAGCAGCAATGGCTCACTGCGACAGCACCGCTCTTTCCAACCCGATAGATTATGCACATGGCGCTGTACCTGTTTTCACTGGCCCTGTATCTTTTATTGAAGATGTCATAAGAGAAAATGATGCCAAAGCTGCCGCCATTGAACTGGCCGCAGAAACCGGAGATGATATTCTTGAAGTAGAAACCATCCATAATTATGACATCAATGAGGGGATCAGCTTTTATTGTATGGCATTAGAAGTAGAATATACTTACTGATTATTTTATTCTAGTGACTTTTTCTTTATCAACTGCATGACATTATCTAACTTTTCATTAACCAAACTTCTGTCATCAGTTGATAAAGCTTCATCGGACAGGACAAAGTGACAAGTCTTGATGACATTTTTCCAACGAGGGAATTTGGGAATCGTTCTTATGCTCATGTATTTATCTAGGGATCTGGTCCTTAAAGTTCCGTTATCTACCGAAATGGTCCAAGCCTCTGATTTTTCGGCCAAATCCACTCGATTGGTACCTGTGTGTTTTTCCCAAATTTCCACCAATAAAACCATAGTTTCTACCAACAGTTTTTTAAATACCTGACTGTGATCAGCATCTCTGCTTGACTGTTTATCATTCAATAACAACACTTGTTGCTGGTGAGATTTAATACTGTCAAGTAACTGTTGACGTTCTTTTTTTCTTTTGAATAAAAGAAAAAACACCACTCCAATCGCACCTAATAATAACAAAGTAAATACCACCACACTTTGCTGCAGATTCTTTATCTCTGAACTTTTTAACAGATTATTGTACTTTTCATCAATTATATATTTTTCCTTCAGCATCATTTCGATTTTGTGTTGCTTGGTTTTAACCGATTCATCGAATTTATTATGTAAAAATTGTTCTCTGTCAGCCTGATAAACCAACATATGCTCAATAGCCAAATCTTTGTTAAGAGGTAAGTACAATTGTGATAAAGTGTAATGAAGATTCATCTTAACCTCATCATTTTTTAATTTAGCAATCATGGCCAAGCCTTGTTCAGCTGTCTCAATTGCCAAGTTTGCTTGATCGTTTTTTTGATAAGCCAAAGCCAAATTAAAATACATTTCAGAGGAATGCTCATAAATACTTTCTGCAGACATTTCAATCGCTTGGTTCAACCTGGTTATAGCAGCAATATAAAGCCCTTCAGACATATCCAGAATAGCAACATTCATTAAGGCCAAAGTTTGATCTCTATCTGTAACAATCTCTTTAAAATGATTTAATATCAGCTGTTTATATTTTCTGGCTTTGACTATATCATCCACCCTCAAGTAAGCCAACCCTATATCTTGATACATATGAGTAATCATTTTTTTAACTTTAGGGTTATCTTCAATCTGACTGTACTTGATCAAATTATCTAAAGCTAACTGGTAAAAATTGACTGCCCTTTTATGTTCTTCCAAGTGGGTATATACAACTCCAATATTACTTTGGGTGGTGGCAATTAGGTACAAATCTCCCAGTTTATTCTTCAATTCCAAGCTTTTTTGGTAATAAGTAAGGGCTTGTTGATACTTATTTGAAAGCCTATATGCTGCGCCAACATTATTGTAACTTTTGCTCATCCAAACCAAATTCCCTTGATCTATTGCAAGTGACAAAGCTAAATTGAAGTATTCAACCGAAGAATCATAGTCGCCTTGTCGTAGGATTTGCCTGCCTTTTGTTCGGTAGAATTCGTATTTAACAACCATATCAGAGTTAAAAGATGGATGTGAAGCTATTTTATTTAAATAATCAGCTTCCTCTTCTTGTTTACCTAAATGATAGTACAAATCAATCATGGAAAAGTAATAGTCAACCACAATTTTTTGATTCTTCTTCTCAACAATCATAGGCCATTGAAGTGTGCAAGCACTCAAAGCAGCTTGATAGTCTCCAGTGTTAACCGCAGCCCTGCATACACCGTCTGATGAATTCTCTGACTCTGCTCCACAACAACAAATGACAAACAAACACAGCAAAATGGTTAAAACTCTACTTGATACAGATCTCATTTAATTGAACACCAACCCCATGGAACTGATTTCAGTATGATTCATAAATTACACTCTTTTGACGTTTCAAATGAAGGTTTCTTATGGTATCAAAGAAATCAATACATCTCATGTGCTATAAGATACTGTCCATAAATTTAAACGCAAATTGAGACTTTCGTTCAGACTTTATGGAAAAACCTGCCTTTTGAATTAAACATCAACACAAAACTGTTCTATTGCTGTTACAAAACTTATAATTAATATTTTAGTATCAGGCTTTATAATCAATGATTTCTCACTTTAAGCGCATCATTTTGATTCACTTGCTAATTGGCCTTTTTTTAACCAGTTGTCAATCGTCAAAGCCTGACTTAGCCCGTTTATATCGATCTAACAATCATTCTAATATAGAACAACCACCCGTTATCCTAATACATGGCATCATGGGCAGTAAACTCAGGGACATCAACAGTTTAGAGGAGATTTGGTTCGGCAATCTTGCCAAATTGTTATTCTCTAACTTCGCTTCGGTTAAATTAGACATCAATGCAGAAACGCTGTTACCAATACAAGATCGTTTAGAAGCCTTTGAAATTGCGGATCAAGCCGCTGGTACTAATTTCTACCGCGCCATCATAAAAACTTTACAGCAATATGCGGGTTACAAAATAAGTAAACCAGGCACCTTCGACCCCAATGTCAAAAGAAAACTGTACTTATTTAACTATGATTGGCGTCAAGACAATCAACTCAGTGCAAAAAAGCTTTCTCAGTTTATTAAACAAATTAAGAAAGACCACCAAAACCCTGATTTGAAATTTGATGTCATTGCTCATTCCATGGGTGGATTAGTCACCCGTTATTATTTACGTTATGGTGAAAATGATGTACTCAATAACAATGATTTTCCTTTGAACCTGAGTGGTGCCAAAAATATTCGCAAGGTGGTTTTATTGGGGACACCTAACTTAGGTTCAGTGGGGGCAGTCAAATCATTCATCAAAGGACTCAAAGTTGGATTAAGAAATGTACCCACTGAAGTATTGGCCACCATGCCCAGCGTATATCAGTTATTTCCACACAGTATCAACAACTGGATCATTGACGCTGAAGGTAAACCCATAGATATGGATGTGTTTGATATCGAAACCTGGCGAAAGTTTAAGTGGTCAATTTTTGACCTCAAAGTAAGAAAACGAATCATCAAAGATCACCCAGATGGTGAGCAGTATTTAGCATTACTAGAAAACTATTTTGAAAAACACATTGAACGAGCCAGACGCTTTGTGTGGTCTTTAACCATACCAGTTGAAAACCCAGGCTATAGACTTGTGGTTATGGGAGGAGATTGTGAATTAACACCAGCACGTGTGTTGTTAGAAACCGATGATGATGGTGAGCCTATCTTACGTCTCAAACCTAACTATATTAAAAACCCGCTCCCAGATGTAGACTATGATGCATTGATGTTAGAACCTGGTGACGGTACTGTCACCAAAGCCTCCTTATTAGCCAGAGATGCATTAGACCCAACTATACCGAGACATAAGTACAGTTATTTTCCCATAGACTATCCATATTTTCTATGTGAACCTCACTCCACACTCACTTCGAACATCAATTTTCAAGACAACTTGTTAAATATTTTATTGAGTCGTTGATTGATATTTTACTGATTATCGTAAGCTTTCTAAAAACTTGCCACATCAAAATCCATACATAAGGTATTGGTTTCGCTCAATAGTTTTAAAACCGGTCTAATGTTTGGTAATTCATATCTCATAAAATAAGCACAAGTCTTAATTTTACCTGCATAAAAAGCATCATCTGATTCATTGACATCAGAAGCCAGTCTATTCTCAGCTTTAATTGCTTGGTTCAACCACATCCATCCAACCACTACATGACCAAAAGCATCCAGATAAAGCGTGGCATTGGCCAAATAGGCATCCAACCCTTTGTTGGGAATTTGTTGTTGCATGGTTTGTGTGATTTTTAACAACAAGTTTAAATACTTTTCTAAAGTATCGGCATACTCACTCACCGAATCTAATTCATGAGCTGTCGCAATACTGCGCATGATTTCAGCGAAAAGAAGTTTTGCCGAAGCACCATCACGTTGGGTTACTTTCCTTCCAAGTAAGTCCAAACCTTGAATGCCTTTGGTACCCTCATGAATATGATTCAAGCGATTGTCCCGATACAAACGTTCAACTGGATAATCTCGGGTGTAACCATAGCCGCCATGAACCTGTATAGCCTGTTCATTGGCTCGCAAGCCATATTCAGAAGGCCATGACTTGGCTATTGGCGTCAAAATGTCCAACAAAAGTGTATACTGCTGTAAGGCAGTTAAATCATCAGATTGTTTCGCAATGCGTTGTAAGTCGATTAACTGTGCACAATAAAGTCCCAATGCTAAACCACCTTCGGCATAACTTTTTTGCTGTAGTAGCATCCGTTTCACATCGCTGTGTTCTATGATGGCCACCATTGAACTATTCGGATTCTTTTGATCCAGCTTGCGCCCTTGTTTACGCTCCTTCGCGTAGGCTAATGCATGTAAGTAACCTGTATAGGCTAAGGAAGTGGCGCTTAAACCCACCCCTATTCTCGCCTCATTCATCATATGAAACATGTAACTAAGCCCTTTACCTGCCTCACCAATTAAATACCCTTGGGCACCACCATTTTCACCAAAATGAAGGACTGTATTTACGGTTCCTCGATTACCCATCTTATGATTAATACCTGCAAGAATCACATCATTGCGTTGACCTATCTCACCTTCCAGATTGACCATAAATTTAGGCACAATAAATAATGAAATGCCTTTGATACCAGCATCACCACCAGGTATCTTAGCCAATACCAAATGAACTATGTTCTCACTCATATCGTGCTCCCCACCAGATATCCACATTTTATTGCCTGATAACAAATAAGTACCATCAGCTTGGGGTTGGGCCTGGGTATTGATGTCAGCTAAAGATGAACCAGCTTGGGTTTCTGACAAACACATGGTACCGAAATATCGCCCCTCAATCAG
>CALLLZ010000373.1 GCA_938008005.1 uncultured Marinicella sp.
ATGTGGATTTCGGAGATCCTGCGTTCAATAATGGGGCTTCAGCAACAGTGGGTATCGGCGGCCTTGTACATGGCGATCTGTTTTCACGGAACACCGTCAGCTTACAAAATCAATTGGGTATCCGATATACACCAAGCACCATAGATTCAGCTTCAGCCACTGGTATGATCGTGGTTGATGATGTTATATTTGCCAATGGCTTTGAATAATTAACTGATTTTAAAGATCAGAAAAACCCAGCTTTGGCTGGGTTTTTGGGTTTAAGAACAGTGGTTTGACTGATGTATCAAATGGCTATGCACTTCGATAAACACAACAGACCTGTAGTCGTAATCAAAGAGCCTCTCATTCATTGGTGGTTCAATCTTTATGAATACAAAAAGATACCACAAGGGGCACCCCTACCGCAGTTCTGTTAACCTTACATGATCACATATCACTGACTTATATTTATATTCTTAAGATATTGAAAGTTAACAAAGAACGGTATAACCCCGTAGGGCGTGCCCCTTGTGGGCACCCGTTTTGTGGTAAATTTAATGATCTGTTAATTTTTTTTAACGCAAAACCAATTAAAGTAGAGCGTATTGGATTAAGTTATTTTTCTTCCTGAGGATTAATGATCTTTTTAGGCCAAGACTCAATAATGGCATTCACCAATGTCGCCAGAGGTATGGCAAAAAATACGCCCCAGAAGCCCCAAACACCGCCGAAAAACAATACAGCTACAATAATCGCCACAGGATGCAGGTTATTGACTTCAGAGAACAACCAAGGTACCAAAACATTACCATCTAACATTTGAATAACGCCATAAGATATCATCACATAAGCAAAAGGAGCCGTCCAGCCAAACTGAACAAATGCAACCAAGGCAATTGGAATGGTAACCGCCACAGCACCAATAAATGGAACCAAAACAGAAAAGCCAGTTAGGGTAGCCAATAGTATCGCGTACTGTAAATCTAAAAAGACAAATACGATATAACTGGTCAGCCCAACCAACAATATCTCAAAAGCTTTTCCTCTGACATAGTTGCCAATTTGCGCATCAACTTGGTGCCAGACAGATAAAGTTAACTTTGAATCTTTGGGAGAAAACTGTCTTAGCCACGTGACGATAATAGCTTTATCTTTCAACAGGAAAAACACCAGAATAGGCATCACCACTAAAAATACAGCAATTGAGAATGCACTGAATACAGATGAAACAGTCTTACCCAAAATGTTTTGTCCAACTTTTGTCATTTCATTGGTCACACTGCCAATCACTGATTGCACTTGAGAAGGTTCAATCATCCCCGGGTATTTATCTGGCAAAGTTCTAAGGAAATCCAACCCTGTTGAAATATAAGCGGGCATGGCTTGGGCTAACTGGGTTATTTGAGTGGTTAATTTGGGCACCAACCAAATAATTAAAACAAACATCACAACCACAAAAATTAAAAACACCAAACCAACTGCTACAATTCTGGGGATTTTTAGTTTTTCTAAACGTGTGATCACACTTTCCAGCAAATAGGCAACCACTATACTCGTTAAAAATGGAGCCAGTGGTTTACCAAAATAGATGATGAACACAAAACCTAAAATCAAAGCAGAAATCAAAATTACGATTTGTGGATCGGAAAAGTTTCTTTTAAACCAACTTGAAATAACGTTCATAAATGAGATTATAGGCTTGAATGCACTGAATAAGAATTATTTTTTACAGCTCAATTTCACTCTGGTTATATACGTGGGTTGATAGGTAATCCACCACCGTTAAATTCAACCGTTTTTAGAATGTATAAAGCCAAGACAAAACAGCTTCAGCATGTTCACCAGTTAATTCACGGCTCACGCTTCCAAAATCAGTACGACCAAAATTAAGTGGCTTAGGCGCATAGCTGGCATATAAATCCAACTCACCACCAAACATTGGGGTGTTGAAACCCACTCTTATACTGTACGGCGCAGAAATGGCTTTTAGAATTGTCGTTAAATCTGCATCAGTGGCCGCTGGTTGTTGTCGCCCTGAGTATTCAAGGTTAATCACCGCACCACTATCAAAACGGTGAGCTAGATTAACAGCATATATTGTTTGGTCAGCCCACTGGAAATCCGGACTCTCCAAGTCATTCAAAAATGTCAAGAAAATACTGGGGTATGAACGACTAACAAACGCATTAATGTCACTGTAGTAATTATGAGTTGCTTTAAAAGTGACAGAGTCTTTAGCGGTTAAATCGAAACCCATTGAAACATTTATTTGTTCTGGAATATCAAAATCAGCAGGATCAGCTTGTACACCTAAAAGCCGGCTGAACCCATCCATATCAATTTTAGATTGATACTGTGCGTCAATAGTAAGCCGATCAAAGTAGCGTTGAGAGATACCTAAATTCAAACCCAAACCATTGCTGGTTTCTGTATAACTAACCGCATACAAATCCAATTGGTCAAAGCCATTGATCTCAGAAGCCAAGAAATTAATATCGGAATAGTTTTGTTGAGCAAAGACTACAGCCAAGCTTAATTCCGAAACATCATTAAGTCGATAGGCAATACCTGGCGCAAAAATACTGCGATTAAACGAATCATTATCACGCAGCAGTAACTGATCGAATTGAAAAGGTGAATCTTGAAAACTTATCGGCTGTAAACGAGTTTGATCATAGTCAAAAGTAAAGAAGTACGACTTTCCATCAATCAAATCACTGATTGCGTTGAATCTTTCGGTATTAAAGTACAGCTTTGCGCCTTGCAAGCTTAAAGCATCAGCAAAGCGGTCAGCACCGGACAATTGTAAATCCGAATAAAAATTAGGGTAAATTCGATTGGCAATGCTGTTACGCCAATGTCCCAACTCCATGGTACCGTCCAGATCTATTGTCATATTATCGCTATGTACAATAGACGCAGAATTGAACAGCAATAAACCATTAGCTGTTGCATTATTGGCAAGCAACAACTGAGCCAGAGTTATAAATACCGTGATTTGAAAGAATTTTCTTAACATTTAAATAATATTTCGCCTAGTTCGCAATGATGTCAAAAAAACAACACAATGTCAATTTTTCATCATTAAAAAGCGAAAATAATCACCTATTTACAACATTTTGTTGCAAAAACACAACACAGCTCACAAATTACAGTCGAGAGATGACAGAATCTGTAAACTCAGCAGTATGGGCTGAACCACCCAAATCACCCGTCAAACGATCTTTTTCAATCAATGTTGCTTTTATCGCATTTCTTATTCTGTGTGCCTTTTCAACAAAACCTAAATGCTCTATCATCATCGCCGCTGCCAACATCAAGGCGGTGGGATTGGCTATTTTTTTACCAGTAATATCAGGAGCCGAGCCATGAACTGCTTCAAACATAGCCACTTTTTCACCGATATTTGCACCCGGAGCCATTCCTAAACCACCCACTAAACCTGCACAAAGATCTGAAATAATATCTCCAAACAAGTTGGTGGTCACAATGACATCAAATTGTTCCGGATTCATCACCAACTGCATGCAGGTGTTGTCAACTATCAAAGTATTAAACTCAATCTCTGGATATTCTTTGGCAACTTCTTGTGCCACCTCTAAAAACAGGCCTGAAGTTGTTTTCATGATATTGGCTTTATGAACTGCAGTCACTTTTTTACGGCCTGCTTTCTCAGCTATTTCAAACGCATAACGAACAATATTCATCGATGCTTCTCGAGTCACAACAATTTTTGACTCTGCCACTGTCCGGTCTTCATTGATGGTTTGTCCATCACTTAAATAAGCGCCTTCTGTATTTTCTCTAATTGTCAATATGTCAATATCACTATAACGTGCTTTGGTACCCTCGAAAGTCACCACTGGACGTACATTGGCGTAAAGCTTAAAATGTCTCCTCATAGCCACATTAATTGAGCTAAAGCCTTTGCCAACTGGTGTAGTCAAAGGACCTTTTAAACATATCTTATTTTCTTCTATCGCATCCAAAGTATCTTGCGGCAACAACTCTCCCGTTACATCCAAAGCCGCCAAACCAGCTTGTTGATAGTCATAACTAAAGTTTAAATCTAAATGATCTAAAACTCTCAGTGTGGCATCCATAATTTCTGGGCCGATGCCATCGCCTTTTATGATTGTGATTTTTTGACTCATTGCTATTCCTTATGTTGTTTTATTGATATTTATTCATTAACGGTATTATACTCGATAATAAAAGTGTAGTGTTTTGAACATTTAAGCATTATGACTGAATCTGCCGCATACCCCATCGTGGTATGATCGTTTTTAAAACAAAAATATTTCGCATAAGAACAACTGCTGTTGATGTGCTGAGATTCATGATTGACTTTCATCATTTTCAAAACACCACTTTAGATCTCTTTGAGTGTGGTTAACACATTTTGCACATGCTCTGGAACTTTAACTTTAAGCCATGACTGTATAACCTCACCTGACGAGTTGATTAAAAAAGTACTGCGTTCGATGCCCATAAATTTTTTGCCATACATATTTTTTTCCTTGATCACACCGAACTCCTGACACAATACTTCATCTATATCAGCCACTAGCTCAAAGGGCATGTCGTATTTTTTTTTGAAATTTTGCTGTTTTTTTAAACTGTCCATTGAAACACCCAAAACTTCACAATCTAACTCTTTGAATAAATGATAGCTTTTCCCAAAGTCCTGACTTTCTGTGGCACACCCTGGTGTATTAGCTCTTGGGTAAAAATACAATACAACATACTTTTTGACCAATTTATCCAATGCAAATAAGCCACCATTGGTTAATTGATGCTCATGCTGCCATACTTTATTATTAATTTTAACCATTGTTTAATACACCCTATTTAAAAAAAGCATATAATTATGCGCTTTTGCTGAATATATACAAGCCTAAATGGACCAAATTCAAGCCAAAGATCTGACTGGAAGCATGGTGGCCTTAATCACACCAATGCATGCTGACGGCAGCATCAATTTTTCGCAGTGGCAAACACTGTTGGAGTGGCACATCAGATGTGGCACAAATGCTGTGGTTGTGGCGGGCACAACCGGTGAATCGGCATTACTAAAAACCACCGAAGTTGATGCATTAGTTAAATCCGCAGTCAATGCCTGTAAAAAATCCAATACCAAAGTTATTGTTGGTACTGGAGCCATTGACCCGCTTAAAGTAATTGCAGCCAATCTCCAAGCAGCCCAACTGGGTGCAGATGCTGCGTTGGTTGTAACACCTTATTACCTTACTTTAACTCAAAACGCATTACTTGAACATTTCAAAGCCATCGCTGCAGAATCAGATTTACCGATTATCTTATACAATGTGCCCAGTCGAACAGGTATAGATTTGCAAGCCAGCACCACCGCAAAACTGGCGCAAATAGCCAACATCATCGGAATTAAGGAAGCCAAAGCTGATATGGAGCGCATCAAAAAACTGCTCAAAATTAAAAACTTCTCTGTGTTATCGGGTGATGATAGCAGCTTTGTTAAAACCATGGCTTTGGGTGCACATGGCGTCATCAGTGTTGCTGCAAATGCAAGACCTCAAGTGATTAAGCGCATATGTGATCACATTCAATTTGGCAACACATCTGAAGCTGAACAATTGAATGAGTCCCTCGTACCCTTTTATGAGTTCCTATTCCATGAGCCCAACCCATGCCCTGTCAAAGCCATCATGCATGCCGCAGACATCATAGACATTGGCATCAGAAAACCTTTGATTTTAACCCCGTTGAAATCAACACATATTAACCAACAAATAAAACCCATCTGTCAGGAGTTTAGCCCATTATGAATCCACTGTTTAAAACAATTCTTATTACAACTTTATGTTGTGTACTTGCCAGCTGTAGCCGCTTGGTTAAAGAAGAGCCCTACTTACAAGCAGAGGCCACACAAACATTAACTGCTATCGATGGTACAGACCTGCCACGCACCAGTAACAGCCTGAAAATACCAGAAGTGAAGGTAAGCGGCACTGGTGTTGCACCCGACTCTAAACCACCCGAAATGGCTTTTGCCAGGCGCAGAAGTGATGATGAAAATGTAGTCATTATTGAATCAGGTGGCATGCCAACCATTGAAATTTTCAATGAAAAAGACGCTTGGGATTTGATTTTAGGAGACCATGGTTATAATTGGCAACTTCTGGATGAAGACCCTGAAAATTGCCAAGCCACTTTTCGCTTTTATGATCCAGTCACCGAAGAAGTTCAAAATAAAGGACTTCTAAAAAGATTGTTCACCATTGAAAGTAATTACTTAGACCGTTCTGGCGAATACGTCCTGACTTGCCTTAAATTGTCAGAAAAGCAACAAATTTGGTTACAAACCATTGATTTTGAAGCACCCTCTTCTTATGTAGTGGATGACTTATTCAGTCACATCTTTGATGCAGCAACAGAGGACAAAAATAGCGCAGAAGAATAAACAATTAAATCAAATGAATATTAAAAATCGCTCCTTGAGCGATTTTTTTAGTTTGTAGCTTAGCCTTACATAATTACGTTATAGAAGATCAATCACCCTTATCTATCAAATGGGCCTTGTCTTTAACTTGCGCCCAGTCATCAGCATCGTCCGGGGCGTCGACCATAGCAGTTATCACTGGCCATTGTTCTGACAATTTTTTGTTTATCTCGATGAATTTTTCCTGTCCTTCAGGCAGATCATCTTCTGGATAAATGGCTTCAATAGGACATTCGGGTTCACACAAAGTACAATCAATACATTCTTCAGGGTCAATCACCAAAAAATTAGGCCCTTCATGGAAACAGTCCACTGGACAAACTTCCACACAATCAGTGTATTTACACTTAATACAGGCCTCGGTCACCACAAAAGTCATTCAATTGCTCCTCAATTTGATATAATGTGCAATTATACAACAAGCCGTTAAATCGCAGTCAAGAATCTTGCTAAACCATAACCTCGTCACATACCATCAATCTGAACATCGTTTACCCTCTGGTGAAATCAGCGATGCCACAAAAAAAATCATCTACAAGCTATTAGAAAATGGCTTTGAGGCCTATTTGGTCGGCGGCGCTGTGCGAGACTTATTACTCGGATTACACCCCAAAGATTTTGATATCGCCACCAACGCCACTCCAGAAGACATCAAACACATATTCAAAGGCAAATGCCGCATTATCGGCCGGCGTTTTCGCCTCGCCCATGTATATATGGGAGGCAGTATTTACGAAGTAGCCACTTTCCGTGGCAGCGATGAAGGTGATCGAGTGATGAAAAAAGGGCAAATCATCAGAGACAATGTCTTCGGCACCATTGATCAAGATGCTATTAGACGTGATTTCAGCTGCAATGCCCTGTATTACGATCTACATGAAGAAACTATATTAGACTTTGCTGCAGGTGTACATGATTTAAAGAAAGGCGAACTCAAACTGATAGGCAACCCCAACAAACGCTTTATTGAAGATCCAGTCAGAATGCTTCGCGCCGTGCGCTTTCATGCCAAACTCGGCTTAAATTTAACGGACGAAATGAAGCAAACAATTATTAACAATCGCAATCATTTAAGTAACGTACCTACTGCACGATTATTTGATGAAGCCGTAAAAATGTTTCACTGTGGCAACATGGAAATTGCTTATAACACCCTTTCTGAACTAAAACTTTTTGAAATATTATTTCCCAAGGCTGCCAAAATCGCAGGCAAAGAAGCAGTTTGGCACGATTTTTTAATTCAAGCCTTTAGGAATACCGACCACCGTTTACAAAATGGATTATCAGTTACACCCGTTTTCTTAACCGCCTGTGTGATGTGGTTAGAGTTTTTACCCATTTATCATCAATTACTGAACTCTGGGAAGAATTCACATGATGCATTACATGAAGCCACCACACTGGTAATGATTAGCCAACGAGAAAATTTAATGATCCCCAAAGCCATTCAAAATGGCGTCAGACAAATGTGGATTTTACAGCTTAGATTTAAAAAAATGTTCGGCAAAGGTGTCTACAGCTCTTTACACCACCCTCGTTTTCGAGCTGCCTATGATTTTTTATTGCTCAGAAATGAAGTTAATGCCGAATTGGCACAAAAAGTTGAATTTTGGACCAACATACAAACCATGTCTCCAGAGGGCATCAAAAGCCTGATTTTCGGTAAAAAAGTTAAACGCCAAAAGGTCAGTTATGACCTTTGAAAACATTCTATTTAACTGCAAGACTCAATATCATTGATGCCTGAATCAAACCATTTACACTGCTGTTTTTTAGGTTTAGGTAGCAATCTCAATAATCCAATCAAACAATTAAATATTGCAATACATCACATCGAAAATTTACCACGAACCCAATTTCTACATTCTGCTTCTTGGTTCCAATCTAAAGCTTGGGGCGTCACTGAACAGAACGACTTTGTAAATACTGTAATAAAAATCCGCACGACCTTAACTCCTTTGGCATTATTGAAAGCCATTAAAACCATCGAATATAGATTGATGCAGCGCCAAATCAATAAAAAGTGGCACGCCAGAAAAATTGACATAGATATTTTACTGTATGGGCAACAAAATATTCGCAGATCACAGTTGCTGATTCCACACCCTTTAATTACCGACAGATCCTTCGTATGGAAACCTTTGTTGCAATTAAATCCAATTTTACCCATTTCTTTGAAGCAAAAGTTAAGATATGATCTCAAAAGTCGTAAAATTGCGCCTGATTTAAAGTTAATTAAAAATTTGACTCATAGCAACTCACATAAAAAAATGCGTTAAAAACAGATGAATTTGTTGTATTTTTGCAACTTTAACGTGATTTTTTCATTATTTGTTGTTTTTTTTAAACAAAAAAGCAAATCAATGTTGCTTTTAAACCAATGTTGTTGTAATATTGTTACCAGTTTTGAAGTAAATCATTTAGAACTCCAAGACAAGCAGGGCACAAAAGTAAAATATCGTATTTAACCCATCCAATTTGGATGGGTTTTTTTTTGCCCATCAAATACAAAGAACCATTACAATGAATCGTTTGTAAATTCACAATCTAGAATTAATGCGTAACAATCCAATCTGGCAAAAGCTCACTGAATTAGCCCAACAAGCTGAACGAAAAAAGTTAAACCACTTGTGGCAAAACCCCAATCATCACCAATCAATGGTATTTGAGTTTGAAGACTTGTATTTAGATTTATCAAAGAACTGGCTAGACAAGGAAGCAATGAATGCACTGTGCCAACTAGCGGAACAGGCTAAATTGAGACCTGCTATTGAAGACATGTTCAATGGTCGGATCGTTAACACCACAGACCAACTACCTGCCACCCACACTGAATTAAGGGACCCAAATAACCCCAATTACAAGCATAATGTCCAAAACCTGTTTACGCTGGCCGATCAGGTCACGTCCGGTCAAGTTAAAACTGCATTCGGCAAACAAGTCAAACAATTAGTTAACATTGGAATTGGAGGTTCTTATTTAGGCCCACGCTTGGTGGTTGAAGCATTAACTGAATTACAAAGTGAGAGTCACATTCCTGTTTATTTCGCTGCAAGCGTCGATGACTCATTAATCAATCAGTTGTTTAAATCAATTGACATAGAACATTCCTTGTTCTGTATAAGTTCAAAGAGTTTCTCTACTGTAGAAACACTGATGAATGCCCGTGCCATTCAAACCAAACTGAAACAAATACAAGGGTACCAACCTGATCAACAACAAAGCTCTCTGATGGCCATTACGGCCAATACAAACCGAGCTTTAGAAGTCGGCATTCCTGAGCATATGATTTTACCCTTTGATTCCTCCATTGGCGGGCGCTTTTCTTTGTGGTCATCAATTGGCTTTCCCATCGTATTGGCAGCAGGTAAAGATCAATTTAAAGCCTTGTTAGCCGGGGCTCATCTGATGGACCAACATTACCAGCAACAACCTTTTGAATCAAATCTGCCGGTATTGATGGCCTTGGTTTCAATTTGGTATCGTAACTTCATTGGCTTATCAGCCTATAGTTGTTTACCTTATGATGCACGTTTACGCAGCTTACCCAAATGGCTGCAACAATTGATGATGGAAAGCACCGGAAAGATGCACAATGTTGATGGCAAAGTAATTGATTACCCAACTTCACCATGGGTATTTGGCGATCATGGCCAATTGTCTCAACATGCATTTTTTCAAGCTTTTCACCAAGGTGTTGACGCATTACCATTGGATTTTATTGGTGTTTTAGAACACAACTCTCCAAGCCAAGACTTTCTGTTGTTCAATTTAATTGCCCAAGGTGCAGCTTTGATGCAAGGTAAAGAAGAAGACCACAGCATGAAAGGTTGCCCCGGCAATAAACCCAGTACCACCTTACTGCTAAGAAACATGTCTGCCAAATCAGTTGGACAACTATTAGCAATGTATGAGCACATGATTTACACTCAATCAGTGATTTGGAACATCAATTGTTTCGATCAACCTGGCGTGGAACTGGGTAAAGCGATAGCACGGGACATTCAAGAACATGTAGAAAATGACTCTTTAAATGCCATGGCATTGGACCCATCTACCATGGCATTAATAAAGAAAGTAACGGAATCCAAATAATGAACCAATTGACTGATAAAACAGATCCGATAACAGACCAAACTTTTAACAAATCAGTAGATTTAAATAACAAAAAAAAACGTGTTGAATTCCGTTTCCCAATTGGTAACTTTAAAACAAATTATCAACAAGCGATTCAAACTTTAACAGGAATAGAATCGATTAGACTTTCAGAAGTAATCAGACAACACCAGGCCAAAGAAAATATAAAACCCATCAAAGGTGTTAAAAACATCATCGCCGTTGCATCAGGCAAAGGCGGTGTAGGCAAGTCAACCATGAGTGTTATGCTCGCCAAAAGCTTACAACAACTCGGCGCAATAGTTGGCATTTTAGATGCCGATATTTATGGTCCCAGTATTCCCAAAATGCTAGGAGTCAATCAAAAACCAGAATCACCTGATCAAAAATCATTTCTACCGGTGGATGCAGATGGCCTACAAACCATGTCTTTGGGCTATATACTGGGTGAGAAAGACCCTGCTATATGGCGTGGTGCGATGGTTACCAAAGCTCTGATGCAAATGGTAGAAGATACGCGTTGGTCTAAACTGGATTATTTGATTTTGGATTTACCTCCGGGAACGGGAGACATTCAATTAACCATGATTCAAAAGATCCCAGTGACAGCCGCGGTACTGGTTACCACGCCTCAAGACATTGCTTTACTGGATGCTCAAAAGGCTTTGGCCATGTTTCAAAAAGTCGAAATACCTGTATTAGGTGTGATTGAAAACATGAGCACTTTTATCTGTGATAACTGCGGTCACGAATCTCATATATTTGGTCAGGACGGTGGCATCAAAATGGCAACCGAGTTTGAAGTACCTCTTTTAGGGCAAATGCCTTTGAACATTGATATAAGAACCCATATGGATGGCGGAACCCCCTCATCTATTTGGCAGAACAAACATGGTTTAAACATCAAAGCCTTAAAAATAGCTTTAAGAACCAGTCAAAATTTAGCCAAACTGCCTATTAAATTTAATTTAACTGACAGCCTAAAATTACACAAAATATAAAAAACATTATGAGCATTAAATCAGATCACTGGATCCGCCGAATGGCCGAAAAAAACGACATGATCAGCCCCTTTGAACCCAACCAAGTCAGAACCACAGGGCGTAACAACAAAATCATTTCCTACGGAACATCCAGCTACGGCTATGATGTTCGTTGTTCGGATGAATTTAAAATATTTCATAACATCAACTCATCGGTGGTTGATCCCAAAAGATTTGACCGCAAAAGTTTTGTAGATGTGAAATCAGATGTTTGTATCATCCCACCCAATTCTTTCTGTCTAGCACGCACCGTAGAGCACATCAAAATTCCACGCAACGTATTGACCATTTGTTTAGGCAAGTCGACTTATGCACGTTGTGGCATCATCGTTAACGTCACGCCTTTGGAACCAGAGTGGGAAGGACATGTGACCTTGGAATTTTCTAACACCACCCCTTTACCAGCTAAAATTTATGCCAACGAAGGGGTTGCCCAATTCTTGTTCTTTGAATCAGACGAAGTGTGTGATGTGTCATACAAAGATCGTGATGGTAAATACCAAGGCCAACAAGGCGTAACGCTTCCTAAAGCATGACCAAATTTGCCAAAAAACAATCTTCATGCAGCGGGGTAACATGAAGATTGCTATCATCGGTAGTGGCTGGCTTGGTCTACCCTTAGCAAATCAACTGCAAACTGATGGTCATAAAATGATGTTGACCACTACACAACAAGACAAAGCAGTAAAACTTCAGCGCAATGGTTTAAACGTCATGCAGTATGAAGTCGGCGATCAACTATCTCAACCTGACCAATTGTTCAATAACGACATTATAATCATTGCTGTCACCAGCAAAGACGTTGATGCTTTCGATATTCTCATAGACCAACTCAATCAGCAGACCTGCAAAAAACTGATTTACATCAGTTCCACTTCTGTTTATCAGAACAACAGACTTTCACATGATGAGTCCAGTCAATATCTAAACAAAGATAACCCTATATGGAAAATAGAACAGTTGATTCAAACACATCCATCTACAACCATCATTCGCTTAGCTGGCTTAGTTGGGCCTGGCAGGCACCCAGGGCGTTTTTTCAAAAATGGCAGAACATTGAAAAATCCCACTGCTCCGGTTAATTTGATTCATCTGGATGATTGCATAGGAATTATTCAATCAGTCATTCTGAATCAGGCTTGGAATCAAATTTTTAATGGTTGCGCAGATAACCACCCACCAAAACTAGAGTTTTACACGCGCATGGCAGACCAGTTAAATTTGGCCGCGCCTGAATTTGAGAAAAACACCGCCGGTAGTCAAAAGATTGTCGACAATAAAAAATCTAAAACAGTACTGGGTTATAAATACACCTGCCCTGATGTATTTAATATGAAATATTGATCACACCACCTTAATAATTAAAACGCCACATCACTTACAGCCACTCTATTTACGACTGAAACACCTGCATCATCAGGTGCAAAAATCACCTTAAGATCGCAGCTGGCATTATGGATAAGTACAAAAGGTAAGCTCATACAGCCATGAATAAAGGTTAATCGAACTGTTGTAGGATGTGTCCCTTGTGGGCACCCTTTTTTGAACCTTATGTTTTTAATCTAAAACGGGTACCCACAAGGGGTAAGCCCTACGGGGTTATACCTTATTTTGTTAATTGCAGTACGTTGAACATATAAACCTGATATAGATGACAATGGTTTTTATTGATTTTTGTATGGTTATTATCCCGTAAAGCTGCCCGTGAAATGCAGGTTTATACTCTGTAAATTGATTCAACCTAGAATTATTCAACTTGGGCCTATAAAAATTAGGTACAAGTCATTTGGTTGAGTCAAATTCCCGTATTGAATTAGCGACGTTTTTGCCTCACCCCCACACCGATCATCAAGACACTGAGTAACATCAGCATCCAACCACTCAAAGTAGGAACACTCACAGGTGCACCTGAACCGGCAGCAGAACCTGAACCTGTTAGGCTGACCTGATCTGGACTGGAGTCTGCATCACTGGTTAAATCAATCACCGCATTGAAAGCACCTAAAGCATCTGGTGCAAACATCACTTCAAGCTCACATCTGGCATTAGGAACAATTACTACAGGTAAGCTTAAACAGCTGCCACTCACAAGACTGAATGGCGACGCTGGCGAGCTGATGGCTGAAAGGTTTAAATCAGCGGTCCCAATATTGCTGATGGTTAGGGTTTCAGTTGTGCTGGCATTGGTTGTCACGGCACCAAAATCAATTGAAGCATTGCTTATTTGAATACTCGACGCTTGAACCGTACAAGTCACCGTAACATCACTCACATCACCACCTGTTAATGTACCTGAGCCATTGCTAACCACACACGCCAGATTACTCGATCTGAGTATTTGGTTCAAAACAGTTACATCATAAGTAGAACCATCGGCCAAAGCCGTGGCGAATGTAAAATCACCATTGGTGTTTATCACCAAATCATCACTGGCACTATTCTGCAAGGTCACTGTACTGGTAGCGGCCAAACCTGAGATCGTACCACCAACGGTGTAAGTATCAGTGGCACAAGTGACCACAACATCAGTGACATCACTTCCAGCTATTGTGCCTGTGCCACCAGCTACAGTACAAGTTTGTGTCGGTGTGGTTGGTTGAGTTAACACGGTCACGGCATAAGCTGAACCATCAGCCAAAGCTGTGGCAAAGGTAAAACGACCATCAGCGCTGACAGTTAAATCATCGCCGCTGTTAATCTGTAAAACCACGCTGTTACCTGTAGCGAGTCCTGTAACTGTGCCAGCAACTGTATGGGTGTCTGTTGAACAAGTCACAGTCACATTAACCACATCATTGCCTACCAAAGTGCCTGAACCATTGACAACGGTACAAACTTGGTTGGGTGTATTTGGTTGAGTTAAAACGGTCACAGCATAAGCTGAACCATCGGTTAAAGCAGTAAAAGTGAATCCACCATTGGCATTAACAATTAAATCATCAGCACCATTGTTTTGTAACACCAATCCTGTACCCATTAAGCCTGAAATCGTGCCGCCAACAGTATGTGTAGCTGGGTCATTAAAATCAACGCCGAAATTACTGTTGGCGGGGCCTGTGGCATTAGTCACATCGGCGGCATTGCTATTAATGAAGGCGCTGTCGGCAAAATTAAAGGTAATATCCGCCACATCATCGGCATCAAGATGACTGTTGGCATTACCTGATAAAGTGAGCCTCGCAATGCTAAAATCGGTGCTCATTATATTGCCATCAGAGCTTACTGCAGAAAAACGTCCATTACCGAATGCAACACTTTGCCACTCACCTTGCGGCGTGTTCTGCGATGTCCAAGTACTGCCATCAGGCGACGTCATGACTCGATTTCCATTTGAAGCAAAATCCCTTACCGCGACAAATAGGTCGTTGCCATAGGTGACTGACGACCAAATACCTAACGGAGCACTCTGCGCTGTCCAAGTGATGCCATCGGGAGAAGTCATCACTCGATTGGTACCAGCATTTGCGACGGCGACAAATAAGCCATCACCATAGGCAACTGATCGCCAAATGTGCGGAATAGAAAACGGAGTGCTCCGAGCTGTCCAAGTGATGCCATCGGGAGAACTCATAACCTGAAGAGTGCCATTACCATTACCTACCGCGACAAATAAACCTGTGCCATTACCCAAATCACCATAGGTAACTGAACGCCAAAAATTTAACGGAGTGCTCCGCGCTGTCCAATTAATACCATCAGGTGAAGTCATGACTTGATTGGTGCCAAGATCCGCTACCGCGACAAATAAACCTGTACCACTACTATCCTCACCATAGGTGACTGAAGCCCAAAAATTTAACGGAGCACTCCGTGCTGTCCAAGCGATGCCATCAGGCGACGTCATGACTTGATTACTACCCTCAGCTACTGCGACAAATAAACCGTTACCATTGCCATCATCGCCATAGGTGACTGAACGCCAAGCTCTTTGCGGAGCGCTGTGCGCCGTCCAATTGATGCCATCGACTGATGTCATCACTCGATTATTACCAGCATCCGTTACCGCGACAAACTGCCCATTTCCATAGGTAACGGCTGTAAAACTTCGGTTACTGCTCATACGTGTTACCCAAGAATCGCTGGAATCTTGTACCTCAATCACTGGTATCAAGCCAGCAGGTACATTGCCTAAGGTGATGTCGGTATTCAGTATGAGTGGGCCAGTAAAACGATCACCATCAAGCGTCGCTGTGATTTCCCCACTGACCGAGCCGTCATTAGCCATGTTTTCAGTGAAGCCTGCTCCACCATAGCTGATGCCAGGAAAGTCATTATCTGTGATCATAATATCCTGTGACACGGTACCGAATAAGAATAAACCCGCACTGGGATTTGATAAGGTTAAGACCGCGGTTTCAGGCCCTTCAATCAGTGTATCGTCTTGAACAGTAAACGTAACTGAGCCGCTTAATTGGCCATTTGGGATGGTAATGGTGGTATTACTTAATACATAATCTGAGGGCGTAATATCGGTGCCTGTCACGCTAATATCAACCGTTTGATCACCCGAGACAAAGCTTTCGCTCAGCGCGGTTAATGTGATAACACTTGTCGCGGCTTCTGTTCCTGCGTTCGTTGATGCTTGGAGTATGACTGGAGAAGCTGGTCTGGCTATTGTTACCGTTTGAGTGGTCGTTGCACCGCACAAACCGGGTGTTTCATATTCAATGGTGTAACCCCCTGGAGGCGTTGCGGATAAATCGATGGTACCAGTGGCAGAGTTAATAGACAAAGCCCCTGATCCCGTTCCCGGGGCAGCAGAAAATGTACCGCCTGATACACCAGTAATTGTTGGTGTTGGATCAGCATCGGTTGTCAAATAAGTCGCTGCCGAATAGCTAAATGAGCCGTCTTCACGAGGAGTAATCGGTACCGTATGCACACCACACGTGCCCGGTGTTACAACACTGCCACCTTCACCGCGAACAAAATAGTTAATCGAAGTGGCGTTTGCAGGTGGGTTAACAATAGATGAATTGGACGTGGTTGAATCAACTTGTGTGCCACCACAACTGTCAGTGTAAACCACCCATTGTGCGGCGCTATTTAGGTTGCCTATCCACGTCAGCAAAGCAACATTGCCAGCACAAACAGTGGGAGGGCCATGATTTACAACTGGGATAGTTGGCGCAGTAAGGCTATCAATAATTGAGATATCTTGCGATGTGGTGGTTCCAAGTGATAAGCCTGCAGATGGATTACTGATGCTTAGAATCGCCGTTTCGTTACCTTCAAGCACTGTATCGTCTTGCACCGTGAAGGTAACCGTGCCAGTGGTTTCGCCGTTATTAATAGTAATGGTAGTGTTGCTGAGTGCAAAATCACTGGTGGTGACTCCGGACCCAGACACACCGATGCTAATTGATTGGTCACCCACCACGGGGGCATCGGCGGTGGCAGTTAAGGTAATGACCGTTCCTGCCGCTTCGCTGCCTGTATTGGCTGATGCGCTCAAGTTCACGGCTCGAACTGGCACCGGCACAGAGCCTTCAAACGCACCTATATCGACAGTACCAGCCAGTACACGAGAAAAACCTGTACCGCGCTGGTCGGTCGTTAAGCTGGCAGCAGCTGCATTATCACCCATATTTAAGGCAGGGCTATTGCTGTACAAGGCGTGCGTTAAGGTTGGGCCACCGTTGTCCGCTAAGGGCGCAACCAAGGCGTCTTGCTGAACCGTGGTGGTTATAGAACTGCAGTTGTCACATAAATTATTGATATTGGTGGTAAGAGTCGCCGAATCGATAAGGCGTACGCCATTACGACTATTGCCTGAGATCACTGTATTACTTAAATGGAAGTCACCTATAATACTGCGGTAAATTATTCCAATCCCGGTATTATCA
>CALLLZ010000374.1 GCA_938008005.1 uncultured Marinicella sp.
TTGACGTATTTCTATTTGTTGGCTTGGCCAGTCAATACTGATGGTTGAAAATGACTCAGTAGTGATTAAATGACCAATCCGATGACGATTATATTCCTCAGTGCCAGAGAATGAATGGGTTAAACCACTGGATGTGATATCTATCAGCTTTTGACCTTTCCAGTTTAATGAGGAAATTTCAGATAGGTGACGGTCACCACTCATAAAAATTGGGTTTTTGGCTTGAGAAGAAACCACCAAATCAAATAATTGTTTACGTTGCTTCGGGAAATTTGCCCACATCTCATACCGGTGGTCTTCGGCAATGACTTGGAGACTACTGGCTATGATGTTGATATCAGCTGTAGATTGATTCAATTCTTGAGTGAGCCATTGCCATTGAGCTTTTCCTAAAAGCTGTCCATTTTCTTGTGTAAAATAGTTCTTTTCAGAACCTTTGGGTGTTTTGGTTAACGGGTCCTGAAAAGTTCGGGTGTCTAGGTGAATGAGTTTAACTTGATTGGGTGGTAAGCCAAATGTTTCACTGCGGTAAATACCAGGGTATTGGTTGACTGAATTATCTTCAGGTATATCTAGAAAGTTTAAGAATTGTTGTTTGGATTCAGCTTTAAATATAAAGGTGCGGTTGCCATCATTTTGACCATAGTCGTGATCATCCCAGATACCCGTGATGGGGGTTATTTGGCTGAAATTTTGATAGTATTTATTGGTTTTTTGTAGCTGGTATTTTTCAGCCATAATTGACATATCTTCAGTATCCGCATAAATATTATCTCCTAACCAAATCCATAGGTCAGGTTGTTGGGCCAGTATTACGGGCCAGAATGATTGATCTGAATTTTGTTCATTGCATGACCCAAAAGCAATGGTCTGAATGTTTTTAGTGTTGGGTTTTAGGCTGTGGTTGCAGCCACTCAATACAGCGAGGAAAAATAATAACAAGATTGCTTGTTTGGGCATGGAACATGATTGATTGAAAAAATGCAAAGCTTATCATGTTGATGTGAATTAAATGTGACCACAGAGATTTGATTTTCAAGACTCAAATAACCAATAGTTTTGGTACAATTGAAAGATTGATTTACTGTGATGGATACAATATGAATACAGACATTACACATGAGCCTCAAAATAACAGGTTTGAAGTACATACCGATGGTGCTGTTGGTTATATTGAGTATGAAAAATCGGCAACAGTGATTAATTATACACATACCGTTGTGCCATCGGAATTAGGCGGGCGTGGATTGGGTACTGAACTGGTGAAGTATGCTTTGGCATATGCGCGCGTTGAACACTTGAAAGTCATTCCAAGCTGTTCTTTTGTGGCTGCCTTGATAGACAAGCATGCTGTATATCAGGACTTAAGAGCGGAGTAAAATTATGGATGTTAAAAACTCAGAACGACTAAGTTATGCATTAATGGGTGCTGCTGATGCAGGTTTGTTGTTCGAATTAGATCAGGATATCGAAGTTATGCGCTACATCAATGGTGGAAAAAAAACCAGCATGCAAGATGTAAATGATGTATTCCTCCCTAGAATGGCTAAATATACAAACGCTGAAAAAGGTTGGGGCCTCTGGAAAGTGACCATTACCGATACTGATGTATTTATCGGTTGGATTTTGGTGCGACCGATGGATTTTTTCAATGATCAGCCACAATGGGATAATTGGGAGCTGGGTTGGCGATTCAATCGAGCAGCTTGGGGACATGGGTATGGCACTGAAGCAGCAAAGCATATCATGTCCAAATTGGCCCGAAGCCAAGATATACAAAAATTTTCTGCCATTGCTATGCCCGGCAATCAGGCGTCAATTAATATCATGAGAAAACTGGGTATGAAATACCTCAAAACAGAATTGAACAAAGATCCATTGGGTGATATCGAAGCTGTTTATTATGAGCTCAATGTGGCAGATGAACTTGCATAAGGAATACCAGAAACAACTGTAGAACCTTGTTTTTGATCAAGTAAGGCCTATGAGCACCTACTGCCCATATGGTGCCTGTTGTTGGTTGGTGAACCCGGATATTTTAAATCCAGCAGGTATATTTTCTATCAATCAGAGTCTCTTCAATCAAACCTATACGGCAACTGGTAACCGAAAAGAAAACTGGGTACCTTTATCCAGTTTGCTTATCACGTTGATTTTGGTTTTGTGTAAATCCATGATTTTTTTAACTATCGCCAAACCTAAGCCTGAAGAGCTTTGGTTGTAATTTGAACTGTTCTCAGCTCGGTATAATCGATCAAAAATGTGTGGTAGTTCTTTTTCACTGATACCGCGCCCTGTGTCACGAATGATGACGTTGAACTGTTCTCCTTTTTGCGCCAACTTGAGTAACACTTTACCATCTTTAGGCGTGTGTTTAATGGCATTGCTGATTAAGTTTTCCAGGACCCTTTGCATCAAACCAATATCGGCTTTAACATCTGTGTCACCATCTAATAAGTCGACTTGTAGATCTATGTTTCGTTCTTGGGCCATCATTTTGAATTCCATACTGACATCTTGCATTAATTCAGACATTGAGAAGGGTTCAATCGAAGGTTTAACTGCCAGTGAATCAAGTTTAGACAGCTCGAACAGATCATTAACTAAGTCATTCAGCCTGACACAATGTTTACTGGCTGTCCCTAAATAGTAATCTTTTTGCTCGTCATCTAACTGATCTTTTTTAATTAACAAAGTATCCATATAGCCTTGAATAGATGCCAACGGCGTACGTAAATCATGTGAAACGTTGGTGATCAGATCACGCCTGTTTTGATCGGCGGACTGAATTTGTTTCATTTGTAATTTTATTTTGCGTTGCATTTGTTGAAAAGCAGACTCGAGTTCTTTTATTTCGTCACCAGAAGTTTTATGCGTGGCTTTTTCTCCAGTAATTTGTTGTTGAAAACCACGTACTTTGGCTGTTAATTGAGTCAATGGTTTGGTGAGTTGGTTGACCACCAGAATTCCAATCAGATAACCCAATATCAAGACGGCTGCAATACTGGCTAAAGCCACTTTAAGAACGAAGTTTTTGCTGATATCTTTGGCTAAGGTTTCATAAGTCTGACCACCTAAGATTGCATAAACGTAGCCTTCATGTTGGTCATTGAAGTTAACTTTCGCTGCTGAAAAAGCTTTTTCGGTTTGTGGACTGCGTGGGTCTA
>CALLLZ010000375.1 GCA_938008005.1 uncultured Marinicella sp.
AAAAATGATTTGTCAGAAAAAATTAAAGCAACATACGAAAAATCTCAAGATGACCAAAACTACACTACTTTCTTGAAGCACTTTGGCACGTTTCATGTTGCAAAATTAGAGTCCACTGAAGTTAGCGGAGACCAGATAATATTGGACGAACTTCAGGATTTAAGGAAATCTATCTTAAGGCTCAAACACACAGACAGTCGAATGAAAAGATCACACAATATTGATTCTAATTTGATAGGTGAACTTTCTACAAAAATCAAAGAATATATGAAAAATGAAGGGCTTAAGAGTAAAGTTCAAATTCGTAAAAGACGTGATGAAGTTATGAAAATTATGGAAAATAAAATAAACGCTCCCAGGTATTTTGGTGGTCCAAGAGACTATGAAAAGTTTTTTCATAGTGTATTCGATATGATATATGGGTAACTGTCAAAAGCTAAAGTTTGGGCGTCAACTTAGTTTTCACCTCAATCCTATTATACAGCGTCCTGTGAATCGGACATTTATCAGCGATGACCAGTAGCTTATCAATTTGTTCATTGGTTAAATCACCGATAAATTCAATACTGCGATGAATAACATCCACTTTAGGGTGGGCTTCATCACAAGCTTGGCAATCTTCGCCATGTTCTCTGTTATGGGACAAGTTAACAATGACATTGTTCATAGGGATTTTCTTAAGGTTGGCATACATTCTTAAGGTCATGACAGTACAAGCGCCAAGACCGGCCAATAAGTGTTGGTAAGGATCAGGGCCGGTGTCACTGCCGCCAACTTTAAGTGGTTCATCGGCAACCCATTGGTGCGAAGCCGTTTGGATGTCGCATTTGAACTTGTGATCAATTTCTGTGATTCTGATTTCACCTGCAGGGACAGTGATGCGTTGAGGTTCGTTTGAAAGGTCGGTATCGATGAATTTTTCCGACCAAGTGGCAATCACGTTAGCCGCATAGGAAGCATCGTTTTTGTTGGTGAGTAAATGATTGGCATGGTCCAAACTGACGAAACTTTTTGGGTGTTTGGCTGCCACATAGATTTTTTCGGCTTCATTGATGGAAACGGTGTCATCGACCGGTGAATGCATCACCAACAAGGCTTTGTTAAGTGCACTGATGTGAGCCGTGTCTTGGGCATCTAAGTCATCAATGAATTGTTTTTTTATTTTGAATGGTCGGCCACCTAAATTTACATCAGCCTCCCCATCTTGGTCTATTAAATCCAATTCACAATGGAACAGGTGTTTAACGTGTGATGCATCGGCAGGTGAGCCAATGGTTACCACAGCTTGGGCTTGGGGGATTTCTCCGGCCGCTTTCAGTACAGCCGCTCCGCCCAGTGAGTGACCAATTAAAATACTGGGTGCTTGGTAGTTTTCTGTTAAAAAGTCTGCAGCAGCCACTAAATCCTCGACATTGGATGAGAAATTGGTGTTGGCAAAATCCCCGTCAGAATTACCCAAACCAGTGAAGTCAAACCTGAACACGGCAAAACCTAAATCAACCAGAGCTTTACTGATGTGAGTGGCCGCAATAAAATCTTTTCCACAAGTGAAACAATGAGCAAACAGCACAAAGGCTTTGCTGCCAAGATCCTGTTGTTCAAGTAAGCCAGACAGTTCTGCCTGACTGCCTTGAAATTTTATTGCGGTTCTTATCATGGTAGCCTCTTTTAGAATATCTGATTATGATAACAGACCTTCTTTGCCGCTAAAAATTACATGAAACTGTTTCTGTTTTCTCAGTTGTTCAAAAGTCAAATTTGTAGGAACATTTCACATCAGATTAAAACTTTATGAAATTTCAGGCCAACTCGAGAGTGATTTCAGTTGTTAAAGTGAGACAAATTAGTGTATTTTAACCAACACCTAGCTCAATATTTTGATCGAAACAGCTCACATATCAGTGGGGGTAAATGTATTGCTGACGCCTTTAACAGCTTCAAAATCATGCCTAAATATCAAGTCATCACCAAATTCACAATTGATCATTACATTGTCTATATCAACCCCGTTTAACTGGCCTGTGTTATTAATCAGTTCGCACGATTGAATGGGATCATTAGGTTGTGACGTGATGGTTACTTGGTATTTTTGTTGATCATCCAGCGGTACAGTAAAGACAAAAGTACCCTCACTGCTCACTGTCAGTTCGTCAACACCATTGTTGTTTATAATGATGCGGTTATCTGGAATCAAATCAGTGATGGATCCACCAATGAAGTACTGGTTGGTAGTACAAGTGATAATGATGTCTGTTGCGTTGCTACCCGCCAGAGTTCCAGTTCCATCACCATTATTGCCTCCGGTGATCAGGCAAGTTTGGTTGGGAGCTGTTGGCTGATTCATTACGGTAACATTGTATTGAGCAAAATCAGCCACAGGTGAGCTGAAAGTAAAGCTACCATTTGTTGTAACTGTTAAATCATCACCTGCATTATTTTGTAAAACTAAACTATTGCCCTTGGCAAGTCCAGATATTTGGCCACCAATGAGGTAGCTACTGTTTAAATTAAACACATAAGCGGCGCCGGCATTGGTGCCACGATCATCGTCGCCATAGGCACCAATTAAAACCCGATCATCTGAGAGACTGACGGCATTGCCAAAGTAGTCATCGTTTTCACCATCAGATGCCATCAGTTGTGAAACGCCATGCCAATTGTTACCATCAAATTGGAACACATAAGCTGAGCCTGTGCCTGCAGAAAAACGGGCGCCCACTACTGCCAGATCACCTTTAAGACTCACCGATTCACCAAAACCACCTGCATTTATCTCCTCAAAAGCACTTAACTTAATGGTTTCGTTCCAGCTGCTACCATCAAACTCAAACACATAAGCTGCATCAGAATTATTGCC
>CALLLZ010000376.1 GCA_938008005.1 uncultured Marinicella sp.
GTGCGCCCAAAATATGCCTAATGGGCATATCTTGAGGCCAAAAACTCATTACAAAGCCCTATTGTTGGTTGTTTTGATCTAAACAACCAACAATCGCGATTAATAGCTGTTATTCCTAATAAATCAGGATCTCCTTAAGGACATACCAAAGTGAAATATCTGTGTGACCAGAGGTCTTTCCTACCGTCTGGGTGCTGGTTAACAGCACTGGCGCTGTGAACATAAAATCGGCTTGGATATTCAGTTCTTCCTGGCATTCTCGAATCGCTGTTTCACGGGGGTGTTCATTGGGTTCAACATGCCCTCCCGTTGGTAACCATCGCTCAGCATTAATATGATCAACCAACAAAATATATTCACCATCAACCACTGGAAAATAGGCAACCAGATGCATGTTTGGTGTTGCAGGTTTTTTGATGCGACAAAGCTCAACGCCTGAATCAATCCAATCAAGCACATTTGTGATGGTCTTTTTTTCCAGATCATCCAATGGCACTATACCTGTAATTTCTTGTTTGATTTGATTTCTTATCATTTGTTAGTTTATGCAGATTCAATACTTAAAAGCCATAGAAAAGTCTGATCTTTGTAAAAAACCATTCACTTTATAATCTGTCATTTATCCCGCAGAGTTAGCTGCTGGTAAAGCCCAAACTGTGTAGTATATTTGTTTGGCTTAACACCTACCCATAAAAAAGGCCCATTATCATTTAACGGGCCATTAAATCTCAAATGATCTGCCATTCCATCAACATAGACAGCAGATTAACTATTTATTCTTTTTCAGCTTTAGCTATCAAATTTTCCATCTTTAAAGCTATGAAGTCTGCCAAAATACGTGCCGTTTCATGTAAACGAAAATCAACAAATTCTTCATCTTCTTCATCATTTTCCTCTGTTTCTACCTTTTCTTTGGCGGCTTTTTCGGCCAACAAAGTGTCTTCAGATTTCAGCGCTTCTGTTGAATCGAACAACAAAGATATTTCTCCCAACAATGGATTTGTCTCAACCGCTGCCAACATCGCTTCTCGTTTGGCTTTGCGTGCTTTTTTACGATCTTTTCGTTCTTGCACTTTGCGCATACGTTCCGTCAATGAAAGTGATACGGTTAAATCATCTTTTTCTAATTCATACAGTTCAATTTCCTTCTTTAAAAAATCAAATTCAAAATTAACTGCTGCACGCTCTAGATAATCGTTTTTCAATTGTGAAATTTCATCAGAAAGATCATCAAATACGGTGTAATCACTGCTAGAAATACTGTTCCATGGCAATGCGTTTTCATAAGAAGATTCACCGTAATTTTCCAAGCCTGGTGAAGCTGGAAATAAAATATCTGGAATCACACCACGGTTTTGAGTACTGCCTCCATTGATTCGGAAAAACTGTCCCATGGTCATTTTAAGTTGACCCAGCTCTAACTCAGGGTCATTGACATACTCATTCAAGGCCATGACATTTTGCACCGTTCCCTTGCCATAAGTTTGTCCACCGACAATCAAAGCTCGACCATAATCTTGCATCGCTGCAGCAAAAATTTCTGAAGCCGAAGCTGACAATTTATTAACCATCACGACCATTGGACCTTTCCATGCAATGCTGGGATTAACATCCCGCTTAACATCAATTTTACCGTGACTCAGCTTGGTTTGTACGATGGGCCCTTTGTCAATAAATAAACCAGACAGTTGGATCGCCTCGTATAAGGACCCCCCACCATTGTTACGCAGATCTACAATAACACCCTGCACACCTTCTTCTGAAAATTTATCCAAGATGTCTTGCACGTCTTTAGTGGTGCTGCGGTAATCTGGATCGCCGTTTTGTAATCCGGCAAAATCCAAATAAAAAGTCGGTAAGTCAATGACACCTATCTTACGTTCATGTTTACCATCTTTCACTTTCATGATCTTGTGCTGAGCAGCTTGCTGTTCAAGCTTAACCTTGTCTCGAACAATACTCACCACATGTGGCATCGTTTCTGGGCTGTCGTCCTCAGCAATAACTTGCAACCTAACCGTAGAACCTTTCTCACCACGAATCAATTGCACCACATCTTCAATGCCCCAACCAACAACATCTTCAAAACTGCCCTCGCTATCCTGTCCAACTGCCAGCACTTTATCACCACTTTTCAAAGTTCCTTCTACATCAGCTGGCCCACCTTTAACTATGGTTTGAATAGAGGTGTACTCACCATCATTACCCAGTACTGCACCAATACCTTCTAACGACAGCTTCATATTGATTTCAAAGTTTTCTGACGTGATCGGCTCCATATAACCAGTATGCGGTTCCACCAAACTTAAATATGAATTAATGAAATACTGAAACACATCATCGCTTTTCATATCATCCACACGTTTGGCCATAAACTTATAACGCTTAGCCAAAGTCTCTTTGATTTTTTCTGGTTCTTTCTTCAATAGTTTCAAACTCAGGTAATCATTCTTGACCCGTTTGCGCCAGATGTCGTTAAGTTCTTTTTGATCTATGGCGTAAGCAGCTTTTTCACGATCCCACTGATAAGCTTCATCCTTTTCAAAATTGAGCTCTGAATCCAATACAGACAAAGCATAAGCTTTTTGTTTGGCTACACGTTTTTTAAAAACAGCAAAGATATCATAAGCTGGATCTAGGTTGCCGGTTTTTAAACCTTCATCAAGACGGGTTCTCCAACGATCAAAAGCCACCACATCTTCACCCAAAAAATACATTTTACTCGGGTCTAAAACCGACAGATATTTACTCAAAATCTCAACTGAAAATTCATCGTTCAATGACGTGTCTTTATAATGGAGCCTTTCCACCAATTGCACCACCATTTGGCTTTCTTTTTGGTGTTTAGCGCTGGCTTTGATGGTTTTCAATTCAGCTTTTGCTGCAACCATAGGACTGGTTAGCAGCGCACTGAACAGTATGGAAATTATCGCTAAAGTTGTTGTTCGATTCATTATTATGGGTCCTGTTTGTTTATTTCTTTATTGTTGTTCAATTATGTAAATTGAACTTTTATTTCATTATACTGCCTGAGGCATTGAATAAATGATATAGGTCAATCGTCATCAATACAAGTGTCAGGGTTATAAACTGAGACCCAGTTATTGAATATTGGTTGCATATTTTTGTTATAATTGCGTGCCTTGACAAACCCAACGGTTAGTCAACTGACGTAAATTGCTAATAAATTGGAGATATTAAATGAATAAATTAGTCATGGCCTTGGGTGTTACTGGTACGCTTTTAAGTGCCGCTGCATGGGCAGATATGGATTCCGAAAATGGTCAGATTAACTATAAAATTGGTTCTGATGTAGGAAAGTACTTGAATGACTCCGAGTTGGACTTTGACAAGAGTTCTTTTATGACGGGCTTGGAAGATGGTTTAGCTGGACGTGATTTACGCTTATCCGCTGAAGAATTAACCAAAGTTCGCGGCATCATTCAACAAAAACAACAAGAAGTTCAAAAAGTCAAAAGAGAAAAAATGATGGCTGAGCTTGAAGTTCAAAAAGTTGAAAATGCAGAAAAAGGTGCAGCCTTCATGAAAGCAAAGGCGACTGCCAAAGGTATCATGAGTACTGAGTCTGGTATTTTATATGAAGTATTAGAGCAAGGTGATGGACCTAAACCTGCATCAGAAACAGCTACAGTTGTTGTTCATTATACAGGTACTTTGATTGACGGCACTAAATTCGACAGCTCTGTTGATCGTGGTCAACCAGCTACTTTTGCATTAAACCAAGTAATCAAAGGTTGGACTGAAGGTTTACAGTTGATGAATACTGGATCTAAATACAAATTTTACATTCCACCTGAGTTAGCCTATGGTTCAGACGCCAGACCTGGCGGTGCAATCGGACCAAACAGCACTTTAATTTTTGATGTTGAATTGATTGAAGTCAAAGGTCTTGAGACTAAAAAAGTTGAATAAAGTAGGTTTAAATTCAGCTAACAAAAGCCCCAATATGGGGCTTTTTTTATGCCTGAAAATTTAATATGATTAAAAACAATTTAACTTTGCAACAAAAACTTATGAGAAAAGTATTTTCACTATCGTTTTCATCCCAATGAGTTACTTATATTGGATATCGACTTCTTTGGTAGCTGTTATGCTTTTATGGAGCTCCTATACTTACTTTTTTCAACTGACGGTTATTGAAGGCCTTAAAGACTTGGGTTTTCCTGACTTCTTTCGGATACAACTTGCCATTCTTAAAATTATTGCCGTCGCAGTTTTGCTGATTCCAACTGTACCTTTACAGGTTAAAGAATGGGCATATGCAGGGGTTGGTTTGTTCTTCCTCACCGCTCTTATAGCCCATATCGCACATAAAGACTCTGTCGCAATTTCAGTTTTCTTATTGGTGTGTTTTGCACTACTGGTGACATCAAACATTCAATTACACCATTCTCTGAAGGACCCCAGTCTGCACAACATCGACCATTAATATTTAAACTTTAGCCTCATTTTTATTTAAAAATCTCAAATAAATCAGCAGTTAAGATGTTGAATGCCAAGGGTATAAAATCGGTTAATCCAAACTCACCGGGTCTATATCTACAAACCATTGAATGTGATGTTTATTTTCAACTGTTTTTTGAGTCTTAAGTAGATGTAATGTTTGGTGTAAACCTTTGCGATCATTGCTGTTAAGGATCAGTTGCATTCTAAATAATTTTTGACGTTTTTGCATGGGTGCAGGTAATGGGCCCAATACGCTGATGTCTTGATTTTGTTCAAGGCCATCTGCCAACTGTTGTAAAAATTGATCAAGCAATCTTTCATCACGAAATTGGCCTCGAACAATGGCCATATAGGTGTAAGGTGGAAAGCGCATTTCAGCCCGTTCAGTTAATTGCTGTTGTGCAAAAGACTCATAGTTTTCTTGGAACAACGACTGGAAAAACTCATGCTCTGGGAACTGGGTTTGGATGATCACTTCACCTTTGGTTTTGGCCCTTCCCGCTCGACCAGAAACTTGAACCAATAACTGAGCCAAGTATTCTGTGGCTCGAAAGTCCGCGGAAAAGAAACTGTTATCCACATTAACCACCACCACCAAAGACAACAATGGAAAATCGTGTCCTTTCGATAACATTTGGGTACCTACTATCACACAGGGCTTACCAGACCGGACTGTTTCAAGATTTTTCTGCCATTGTGCTGGTGTTTTAACCGAGTCACGATCAAAGCGAACCACTGCTGTTTCTGCGAATTGTTCCATCAAACCTGCTGCAATTTTTTCCGTTCCTGCGCCCATGGTTTCAACCGCTTGCGAACCACAAGATGGGCAGAATTCGGGTAAACTATAACGTCTTTCACAATGGTGACATTTAAGCAAATCAAGATGCTTGTGGTAGGTCAAATATGCATCGCAATCATCGCATTCAGCCACCCAGCCACATTCATGACAGATCAATTTTTGCGACCAACCACGACGATTTAAAAATACCAGCACTTGGTGACCATCAGCCAAGTGGCTTTCAATTGTGCTCAACGTTTGCTGGGTTAAACCTTTAACAAGCTGTTTTGATTGGGTATTTTGTAGACGCAAGCTTGGCATCGGGTTGTGGTTGGTTCGACTGCGTAATTTCAACCACTGATACCTCCCATTGTTGGCATGATTGAGGGTTTCGAATGAAGGCGTCGCGGAACCCAAAATCACTGGTACCTGTTCGATTTTTGCTCGCAATACAGCCAAATCACGAGCTGAGTAACGAATGCCTTCTTGTTGTTTATAACTTAAATCATGTTCTTCATCAACCAGAATCGAACCCAAGTTTTTAAAGGGTGTAAATATTCCTGAACGGGTGGAAACCACCACGTCTACCAACCCTCTGGCCGCATGATGCCAGACTCGAGCGCGTGCACCATCGGATAATCCGGAGTGTAAAATAGCCATTTGACCATTGATACGCTGACTGATCTCCTGAAACAATTGAGGGGTTAAACCAATTTCCGGCACCAGCACCAAAGCCTGCTGTTGTTTTTCCAATAATTCATTGATCAAACGAATATAAATTTCTGTTTTACCCGAACCAGTGATGCCATCCAACAAATGTACTTCGAATTGATCTTTTGACTTTTGAATTTGCTTTAATGCACGGTCTTGATCTGCAGTTAGTTTAAACCCGGGGTCAAAGGCCTGATCTGTTTCCACAAAACAGACTTCTGTGGAAGTAATTAATGCCTTGTCCTGCAATTGGCGACAAATCTGCGCTGCCGTAGAACTGATGTGACTCATGGCCTTACTTTGTAAGGGCCCATGTAACATTAAATATTCAAAAACCTCTAGTTGTTTGGGTGCAACTTTGAGAGCGGTTTGTGCCACTTCCAAATCAGCCACTACTTGCCACCAATAATGTATAGGAATTGGGCGGTTATTGGTTTTTCTAAACCAAGCCGGCAAAGCTGTAAATATCATTTCACCGAAGCTAACTTGGTAATATTTGGCCGCTAACCTCAGTAGTTGCAAGGTGGTGGCATTCAGCAAAGGCTCAGTATCTAAAACCGCAATGATGGGTTTGAGGGTTTTAAACTCGCTTTCCGCAACTAAACCAACGACCACACCCACCAATTGTTTGTTTTTTCCCAGTGGAACCAACACACGACCACCAATAGGCGGCGCTGTTAAATCATGGTTTAAGCTGTAATCCAAGTGGGCTGCAAAAGGCACTTTCAAGGCCACTTGCACCACTTGTGAATGAGTGGTTTCTTGCATGGCTTGAATCATAACATTGAAAGGTAAAAATACTTATGATTTTGTGTGGATGATGCTTAAGGAGATCCTGATCTATTCAAATCTTTAGTGCATTCATTAACTTTCAACACCTCAACAGCAAACCCTTCTACGCGACCAAGAAAAATGGAAAAATTAGGAATATCACGCACAATGTTATTTTTAATAACATATTGATCTCGTGATAGCTGTCGTTTTATCACCTCAAAACGCGATATAAATGACGTTTCTCAAACAGATAGAGACATTGTTGTTGGTAAAAAAACAAAGGGAATAACCCCTTTGTTTCGAAGTTTTTACTAAATCAACAAATCCTGTTCGAAGGATCACAGCCTCCGCCATCATCATTACCACCACCGCCATTTTGTGCCTTGCTCACGTACCATAATGCACCATTTTCGCAGGTGTAAATGTAATTGTACTGACTTTGGCCGCTGTAATAACAAGTGCCTTGTTCAGTTTCAATCACTCTCGGGATTGCTTGAGCTATGGTTGCTACTCCAACCACCATCGAAAAACTAAGCACAACCAGTGTTTTCTTGAATTTTTTTAGCATGTTACTTCCTCTTTTGAATTATATGCAAACATCGTATTATTTAAACTAAAACCCTTTGTTTATGGCTTTAGATAATATTTCAGTCGCTATATTAACGAAAAAAACAAAGGGCCTATTTATACCCTTTGTTTTTATAGTCAGATGAATATCAGCAAAATATTGCAGTTGGTGGGCAACCATTATCGTCATCATCATTGTTACCGCCACCACCACCTTGGTTTTTACTTATATACCACAAAGCCCCATTTTGGCAGGTGTAAATATAATTGTATTGATTTTCACCACTGTAATAACAGGTACCTTGTTCGGTATCAATGATGAGTGGAACAGCATGAGCAACAGTTACCCCAGCAATCAATGAAAATCCCAATACAAACAGTGTTTTTTTAATTTTATTAATCATATTATTTCCTCTTTCAAATTGAAGGTACACGGTTTCCTAGAACCGCATAATTTACAACAAATTAGAATAATTTGTTTGACCATAACAACAAAACTATTATAGCCATGAAATTATAACAAAAATATTTTAGATCAAAACCAAACCTACGTCACAAAACGTACACGAGGTAATCTACATTAATCATTGACCATCCATTAGCAGTACTCTTCACATTCATTTGGATCTGCTCCTCCATTATGACCACCACCAGAACCACCTTGGTTTCTTTCCACATATTCCCATACACCGTTATCGCAGAGATACATCCAGTAATTATCACTCACATCTTCAAGGTAGCAAGTGCCGTTGCTGGTTTCAATGGTAAGTGGGACTGCATGAACGGCGCTTATGCCAGCAGCCATTGACAATCCGAATACCAACAAACTGTTTCTAACTTTCTTTATCATTTTATTTCCTCTATCAAAAAAACGCGCGGCCTTTTAGGGCAGCAAAATTAACAACAAATTAAAATAATTTGTATGGCCATAATAAAAATATGATTTTGACCAAATTTATTATAACAAACACATGTTAAATACAAATTAAACACCGGTACAAATTACATAAAAATAATTTTGAGTCAGTGGTATCAGACTCATAGGTAAATAGAATCTAGCGGACATATGTGGAAGGACATCAACAAATAAACAAATCAGACACTCAATATATTTAAGTAAGTTCCGACCTATTAATTATTTTCTGCCCGACACAGGTTGTCATGATCAACAGCAGGTTCTTTAGGGAATCTAATGATTGTAATGTCATGCGAGGCCCCTCAGTGGTTTGACTTTAAGTGCTCTGTTGCTCCAAAGCACTTTAGGCCAGAGGCAAGGCGCAGTTCAACCAAAAACTGGAAACTAGTGAGCCTGCCTCAACCCAAAACAACTTTACTTTTGGGTTAAATGTTCAATGAAGTATTGGCTTTGCATGTTATATAAGTGCAGAGACGTGCCACTTCCCTCCACAAGCCCATGACGTCGGTTTGGATATGACATAAAATCAAACAGGCGATTGTGTTTAATCAATTCATTGATCAAACGCTCAGCTCCTTGATAATGAACATTATCGTCTCCTGTTCCATGAACCAATAACAGTTTACCCACCAAATTTTTAGCATGGGTAATGGCCGAGGCTTCTTTGTAGTTCTCCTCAAACTCCGTAAGTAACCCTGAGTAACGCTCTTGGTAAATTGAGTCATAAAGACGCTGGTCGGGAACTGGCGCTCTTGAAACACCGACATGATATTGTTCAGGATAACGGAATAAGAGATTCAAGGTCATCGATCCACCGCCAGAATGCCCCCAAACACCCACTCGATTACAATCAATATAATCCCAACGTTTACACATGGCTTTTAGTGCATCAGCCTGATCTCGTGCACCCAAAGGACCAATGTTTCCGTAAACCGAACGGCGCCAATCACGCCCGCGTGGTGCCTTGGTACCGCGGTTGTCTATTGAAGAAACAACAAACCCTTTTTGAGTCATCATCAAATGCCAGATATTACGTGTGCTATAACTATCCGCCACAGTTTGACCCGCTGGCTCTCCATAAACAAAATTAATCAGGGGGTATTTTTTGCTGGAATCAAAATCAGCGGGACGCATGATGTACCCATCCAGGCGTAAACCATCTTGTGCCTCAACACTATAAAACTCATGTTCACCTTGCGAAAGCTTAGCAATTTTTTCAATCAGCTCTGCATTATCCTCCAAGACATGATGAGCCTTATGATCAGGCAAAGAGACCAATGTCGATACCGGTGGTTTGAGAAAACTTGAGACGGTATGAATCGCCCAGGAGGAATCAGCAGAAATTTTGTAACTGTTGGTGCCGGCAAATTCAACGGGTGTCACCTGCTCCATTTGTGCTGAGTCTGTGGTTCCGTTGCCATTCAGACGCGTACGATGGAGGTAACGCTGAGTTACATTTTTTGGTGATGCCATGAAATAAAGCCAGTTGTTCTTTTCGTCGACTGAAACGAATTTTGTGACGTCGAATTCCCCTGGTGTTAAATCTGTGACACTCGTACCATCTCGAGATATGCGGTAAATATGTTTCCACCCATCGCGTTCACTTTGCCACAGGAATGATTGTGAATCTGATAACCAATTGGGGTCTTCTACCAACTCAATGAATGTTTTTTCTTGTTCGACAAAAGCTTTTGATATCGAACCGGTTGTTGCATTGGCATAAAAAACCGTGTTGGTGTCTTGCTTGCGATTCATTTGCTGAATAAGCACTTGTTCAGCATTATCTGCCCAATCCATTCGCGGCACATACATGTCCTTCGGTATACCAGGTAAAGTAACCCAAACCGTTTCTGGTGTATTATTATCCGTTCCTACAGATACAATTCCTATCTTTGCTCCTGAGTTTTCCTCACCAACTTTTGGGTAAGGAATGGCTGTTACCTCAGGATAAAGTGTGTCTGTGTTGTTGATGATATGAAAGTCTTGTGCAGCGTGCGTATCTAACTGCCAATAGGCAATCCTTCGACTGTCTGGGCTCCAACGGAAACCATCTTGTATACTGAACTCCTCTTCATAAGCCCAGTCAAACAAGCCATTAATTATGGTATCTGACGCATCATTGGTCAGCGCTTGTATCTCACGGCTTTGGAGGTCTTGAACATAAATGTTGTTCTGGTATACATAAGCAAATTTCGAACCATCTGGAGAAAATTTACCAAACATCATTTGACTGGGCTCTGACTTGTCATCACCCAGTTTCCATAAATCATCATTATCCAAATTCAATACCCAATACTCGCCACGGGTTTTGTCACGCCACACGTACTTGGCATTGGTATAGATCAATACCAACTTCCGATCTTTAGACCATTTGTAGTCATCAACCGGTAACGCTTTGTCGGCACCTTCAGGTGTCAGTTGTGCCAATGAAATCAAAACCTTGCGGTCTAAAGTAGCCGGATCATATTGCACAATTTCTTCATACAGCTTAATGTCATCACCATACTGATCCTTTTCTAGTTCTGCATCTTCAAACCCTTTGGCCGTTTCCAATGCAGTGAAGTTCGAACCCTCATCGCCCCACCGAATCACACCTGGGCGTTTGGCATTGTATTCCCAGTCTCCATAAATGGCTTCATTGGTTAGATTAACTCCTGTTGATTGTTTAAGCATGGGGGCTTTCTCCTTAATTGAGGCACAAGCGGCCAGTAAAAAAAATACCACCGCAGTTGTTGGTAGTTTTAAAGTTTGAATGGATCTTGTCATCATTTTATGGCGTGTTTAATGAGAAAAATTGACATAAGTTTAGCCTAAATTTTAAACCAAGACTATACGCTTAAGTATATGCTTATAGCAACACTCATTAAACAGAAGGTTGTTGTATAATATTTCTACCTTTAAATTAGGTCATTGTGAAAATAAAACTTATTCATTCAGGTCACTGAGCCTGTCAAAGTTTCTATCCCGATTGAAAGCTCTTTCAGGCATAAAAACACACTTCGACGGCCCCAGTGAACTTGATAAAGTGTTTATGTGCAATTACTAAGTTAGCTGACACAACTAAATCAATGAAAGGAAATTAATCTTTAAGCAAGCCTAATCCTTTAAATGCTTAGTGGATGTACCTGTAATCAAGAGACCAAACATCAACATCAAAGTAACCAACAGCCATTTCGTGACGTCAGATAACATGTCAACAG
>CALLLZ010000377.1 GCA_938008005.1 uncultured Marinicella sp.
CCACTTTACCAAGATGAAAGAGAGCAGGTCAGGATGGAACAATGGGCGGCCAATACAATTGTTGAAATAGATTCAAAGGATGGTGCTGAAGTGTTGGTTTTAGAGGGTGGTTTCGAAGAATCCGGTGATGAATTTAAAAAATACAGTTGGTTGAGAACGCCGATGGGTGAAAAAGTGACAATAAAATCTGGATCTGAGGGCGCAAAAGTTTGGATAAAAACGGGTCATTTAAGGTTTGTTGAACCTCCAAAATTTTAGTCACCATTAGTTATTTACTTTTTGATGCTCGTATCATCGCATTAACAACGGTTTCCATGTTATTCCCGGCTTTATGACTCAATACTAAGATTGAGTCATAACTTCTTTGCTTCTCTTGAGAGTGGCACCACAAAGCCATGGATCGATTTCCGGTTCTACAATATGCCAAAATAGGCGGTTTCAGGGTGTCCAATAAATCTTTAAATTGATTGGCTTTATTACTCGAATCGAGTGTGTTTTTGATGGGCAAATAGCCGAGTTCTATACCTGATTTTTCAGCTGCTAAATTGATTTCACGAAAACTATTTTGAGTGCTTTCTTCACCATCTGGACGATTACATATCAATGAGTTAAATCCCATTTTTTTAATGTGAATAAGGTCAGAAATACGTGGTTGTGAAGAAACAGAGAATTCTTTGGTCACGTTGGCTATTTTCATGGGAGAAGGAAAGTTATGAGTTAAATATTATTAATTGAGTTTTTAATGTTATAAGTACCATTTTTTTAATAAACTAACTGTGCGTTTGCTGGCTTCTAATGCCCCTTCAAGATAACCATTATTCCTCTGAGCGTAACTGGCGGTTTCGGTACCTGACCAAATAATTTTGTTGTCCCAATTATCCTCTAAAACACTACTGAGGTCATGGCTTAAATGTTCATTGGTCATTGGCTCAGCTTCGTTCACTGAGGTCAATGGGTCATTAGCCCAGTCTTTGAATAAAATGGCAATTGGCTTTTGGGCTTGATTGCCAAAAAGACGGGTTAATTGAGCAATTGTCAGGGATTTAAGTTCTTCTTCTCTATTTAAACGATGGTAAGGCTGTGTACCTACAAAGCCAAAAAGTGCATAAGAACCATCAACCTCCGCTGAAGCATCGTGAATTTCACGCAAAGGCCCCAGGTGACTGATCGCATCACCGGAAAAGCCAAGAGTTCTCCAAAAAGGTTTTTCATACAACACCACAATCTTTGCATGGCCTGCCATCCAAGTAGGGATGCCAGTCAGTTCTGTCAGTCTATCTGGTTTGAGTGAAGGATTGAATGTTATTGATGAAGCACCGAGTCTGGGTGGTAACGCCAAAATCACGTGTTGGCATTCAATTTGTTGTGGTTTATCTTTGATGCGGATTGTAGCCAGGACATTTATATCAGGGGTTTTGTTTAATGCTTCTAAGTTGGAATTCAATAATACATTTTCAGAAGAAATTTTGGATTTTATTTGATCAATTAATTTTTTAAAGCCACCTTGTAGCCTGAGAGAGCCTGCCATAGAAATTCCGATAAAACCCTTTTGTAGGTTCGCTTGGTTATCCTCAAAAACAGATTCCCCTTGCGAATACTGCTGAAAAATTTCAGTTTTCAGTGAAAGTTGGTCCAATAATTGCTCCATTCGGAATTGGCCAGGCCAAAACCAAGCAGGCCCAAGATCAAATACAGCAGAATTAACATGATGTGATTGAGATAAAATTCTTCCGCCCAATCGATCGCGTGCTTCAATTAAAATATAGTCAATGCCTAACTGTTGTAACTCATAAGCGGTATGTAAACCACTTAGGCCGCCGCCCACTATCAATACTTTTGTTTGCATATATGCCCTAAAAAATTGTTTAATTAAACAGCGGTTTCAAATAATTACTGTTTTGTATCTATTATACAGATGGTGCCTATCTATAGGTAGATAGCTTTATGTTATAATTTGAAAATGTCTGATAAAAGAACCCAATTGGAAAAAATCGCTATTGAAGCGGTTCAAGAGTCTGGATTCAGTAACCTCAGCTTTCGCACATTGGCAGAGAAAGTGGGGGTTAAATCATCCAGCGTACATTACTATTTTCCAGAAAAATCGCACTTGGCCGCTGCTTTAATCGAAAAATATACGAAAGACCTTCAAACCAGGTTGAAAGAGATTGATAACACCAATGAACCCATTCGGTTAAAACTGAAAGCTTTTGCACAAATTTTCAGAGAAGTTATTGAGTCAGATAAATTTTGCTTATGTGGCATGTTGGCCGCAGAAGTGGCAACTTTGAGTGACGAAAATAGAAAACTGTTGAGCCAATACTTTAAGATCGCTGAGAAATGGTTGGCAACTTTATTAAAGGATAATGCCGATCAAGTCAATTACAACATAGGGGCACAAAGTTTGGCTAAAATAATTTTATCGGGATTAGAAGGTGCCATTCTGATTGATCGTGTTGATGCATCTATTGAGCGACTGGATGCCCAGCAAGAATTTATTGATTCTTTGGTTAAAACTCCGAAGTAATAACAACGTGAGTGCTATGTACCGATTATGATATGTTAACAGTTAGGTTTTCTGATGGTTTTACTGGAGATCTGGTGTCTTTCGATGCTTTAATTACAGCGCATGAATGTGAAATTAAGAGCATAAGTGCTTATGGTAAAGTCAGAGAGAAAGGGTACACAGTTAAACTTGAAGCAGACAAATTTAATTTGTTATCAATTTTAAAAGCACTCAATACTTTGAATGAGCGATACGAACGACCTATAGATGGTTTGGGCTCAATTACATGCGCATACAAATGGGATAACAAAATGTGTGAGCGATACTTTTCTGGTTACCAAATGAGTGATTGCGCAGAGACAGTTGAAGATAAAAATCTTTTAAGGGCTTTGGATGATTTATTATTAAGATTAAGATCATCTATAAGTAAAAAGTAAAGTACCCTACTAATTGCTGGCGTGTACTTAGCCATACCATCTGCCTTGTGAATTTAATGAATATTTTTCTTTTAACCCATCAAAGAGAGCTTAATAAAAAAACCAATACCGGTTCGTTGGTTATTGATGTGATGGGAGAAAAGGCACAAGTGATCGTTTGGGATAGGGTCAAACCTGATCCTGAGTTATTAAGGGTGATAGATGGGGGGGCAGTTGCTTTACTCTATCCATCAGCTGACAGTGAACTGATATCTGAAGCACCTGACTACAGAAGCTACATAATTATTGATGGAACATGGCAACAAGCCCAGAAAATCTAT
>CALLLZ010000378.1 GCA_938008005.1 uncultured Marinicella sp.
TTGTCTTGCCAGAAATACACTGGCATTGCTGGGAAGGCTCGATCACAAGCCAACTCACCAGGTTTTGCTGTGATGCTATTTTGATCTTCATCAAGAATTTTAACTGACATACCCAAACCCAAACATTGTAATTGGCCAGAATAGACGGGTAGGTTGCTGTTACCTAATGCAAAACAAGAACAGATGTCGGTACCACCCGAAATAGAAGACAAGCAAACTTCTGATTTAACTGATTTATATATATAGTCAAAATTTTCAGGCATCAAAGGTGAACCGGTAGAAAAAATAGTTTCGAGTTTTTCAAGTTGATGTGATTCAATCGGCTTAATACCCGCTTTTTCAATTGCTGAAATCCATTTGGCTGAAGTGCCAAAGTGAGTAATGCCATGTTTATCAACCAAGTCAAAAAGCCTGTTACCGTTCGGGTAAAAGGGTGAACCATCGAACAGCACCAAACTGGCTCCAGTAGCTAAAGTCGAAGCCATCCAATTCCACATCATCCAACCACAGGTTGTAAAGTAAAACAGTCTTTTGTTTTCTGCTACATTGGCATGCAGCATGAGTTCTTTTAAATGCTGTAATAAAATACCTCCCGTGCGGTGAACAATACATTTAGGTTTTCCGGTTGTACCTGATGAATAAAGAATATACAAAGGATGATCAAATGGTACAGCTTTGTATGTTATTGCTGCATTAGGATTGGTGTCTTTGAGCCAATTTATATAACTGATAGAGTTGGCAGGTAGTGGCTTTGAGGTTTCTGCAAATTCAATGATAACAGTGTGTTTAATGCTGTTTATTTTTTTGACTATCTGCTCGATCTTACTCAAACAATCATGGGTCTTGCCGTTGTACTCATATGCATTAACTGAAAATAAAACTTTGGGTTCAATTTGTCCAAAGCGATCAACCACACCATTGATACCAAAATCAGGTGATGTTGAAGACCATACTGCGCCAAGTGATGTGGTGGCTAGCATTGCCACGATGGTCTCTGGTATATTCGGTAAGAATCCAGCGACTCTATCTCCCACACCCACGCCACAGTCATGGAGTTTTTGTTGAACCATCGATACCTGACAGATCAACTGATCAAAACTGAATGAGCTGACTTTTCCTGATTCTGACTCAAAGATAATGGCTTTGTCTTTCCCTTGGTGTCTAAGCAGGTTCTCAGCAAAGTTTAAAGTCATGCCTTTAAACCATTGAGCTTCTATCATATGACCATCATCAATTAGGTCATTGCTGGCTTCTTTGTGATAAATTACACCACAAAAATCTAACACTGCCCGCCAAAATTCAGCCCTATGGTTAATGGAGTAATCATGCAAAGCAGGATAGTCACTGACGCTCAAACCATGTTGTTGATTCAATGTGTCCATGAATTGAGTTAATTGACTGCTTGCTAACAAGTCTTTAGAAGGTTGCCAAAGGATGCAATCTGACATGTGCGATTAAAACCTGAGTTAAAACATAGATTTTAACAATAATTGATTTTGATTTTTAGGCTAATGTTATCAAATCTTTATCGAATGAATCCTAAAGTTACATTAGATGTCATTTGTAATCAATCGGTTGCTGTTGTAAATGGAATCTGCCGTTTGCTTTGTCCCATAATTTACAGTTGTTTACAAAAAAATAACGTTTTGTACTATCAACCCTTGTAATATTTGTTTCAAGATTTAAGTTGTTGTAAATATTGTTACAAGTTCACAATACTTTTTTTGTTAATTAAGGGGTTGTGGTCAGGAAAACTGAATGTTGAAACCAGATATTGCAAAAGATGAAAAAGACAGGATTGAGGCATTAAAACTATTGAATGTGCTTGATACCATTTCAGAAGAACGATTTGATCGACTAACGCGGATGGCACAACGGATGTTCGGGGTACCAATTGCATTAGTAAGTTTGGTTGATAGTCATCGCCAATGGTTTAAATCTAATGCCGGTCTTGATGCCAAAGAAACCTCAAGAGAGATTTCTTTTTGTGGGCATACCATCCTTGGTAAAGACGTATTTGTTATTCCTGATACCTTGAAAGATGATCGATTTGCTGACAATCCTTTGGTGACCGAGGATCCGAAAATTAGGTTTTATGCAGGTTGCCCATTGAATACGCCCAATGGTTCTAAAGTGGGTACTTTGTGTCTTATTGATAAAAAAGTAAGGCATTTCACTGCTGAAGATGAATTGGCTTTGGTCGATTTGGCACAAACGGTAGAAAGTGAACTAACTGCTGTTCAAATGGCTACCATGGATGAACTCACAGACCTATCGAATCGCCGTGGTTTTTTAATGCGCTCGAAACAAAGTTTGGATTACAGCATGCGCTATAAATTATCTGGTTCTTTGGTGTTTTTAGACTTGGATGATTTTAAGTCAATCAATGATGATTTTGGTCATGAAGAAGGCGATAAAGCATTAGTTGGTTTTGCTGAATGTTTAAAAAATGCATGTAGGGATTCAGACATAATTGCGCGCTTTGGTGGAGATGAATTTATCATATTTCTATCTGGTATTACTAAGCAACAAACAGATGTTTTTATTAAAAAGTTGGCAAATTCTCTAGCAAATCATAATCAACAAGCCAATCGCGGGTATGATATTTCTTTCTCCTATGGAGTAGCGAGGTTTAATTCCAAAAAGCAAAATTCTATCAAAGAACTGTTGTCTGAAGCCGATATGCTCATGTATAAAAATAAACAAACAATGATTAAATCAAAAACTCTTCTGAACGTATAGAAATCCAATTTGAATCGTAATTGAATACAATTCTATTTTTTGTTGATGTGCAAGGTAACCTTTCAATGTTTTTGGGTTCATTCGATTTGATATTGTTGATTGACGCAACGGCATAATTGATTCCTGGTTCATGACGGGCACTGGGAAATTTTATTACTTCAAAATCATTCTCCATAGCCCAGTTTCCAATTTTTTGCGTCGCTGTATAATCTGCATGATGGGTTATGGTTTCTCTGATGGGCCTAAATCTTTCATGGGTTAACTCCAAAGATTTTTTGGCTGAAACTGAGCAAGAAAAAAGCAGATGATTGGTTTGTATGGGTTGATTATATGGAACTTCCATATCGTTAAGAAACAAGAATCTATAATAGGCACATTCGTATAAGCATGTTATTGGTTCCTTTGATCCATAAAAAAAACTTTTCATGTTTGAGGTGCCATAGCGAGAACCATATTTAAGAGGTGGGTAACGAAAAGGCGTGGTCAGCAAATAGTGTTTTCTTGAGGCTTGGGCTATTGGCTTGATTTCATCTAACAGCTCCTCAAGGCGTGATTGTTCAGCCAGACTGGTTGTGATGCTAGATGTTGCAACCTCAAGATCTGACTCAACAATTCGATATACCTTGGCATTGATTTCGATCCAAGGGGTTTCATCATTGAACAGGGCATCAAAGTCGTGCATTAAACCTTGCCACGCATGGCATCAAGGTAATGGTTAACCATGACCAAACCCTCTAAAGTATCCATTGTTTCTAAAGGCGCTTGATTAAAATATGTGTTTTTTGTGCGTAGGAAATGGGTCATGAACCCATGATTTTGACCTGATAATGCAGACAGTGAACGGTAGACTCGGATGATCATTAAAGCCACTTGGCCTTTCAAAGATTGTGGACTAAAGCCTTTTTGAATGGCTCGTGAAAAAGCGCTTGCGCTGATACCCATCATCTTAGCCAGTTCAATGTTTGTGATTTCCATGAATTTAGCAGCTTGAGCCAATGAGTTGGCAACCAATTGATTATCGTTAACTTGTTTTGATGGAATACCCATGTTTTTTACCATGCTTGTTGTTTATTGCAAGTATATCATTATTAATTGCAATATGCAATCATGGAGGCGTGAGAAAGAAACGATTTGACTAGGGTTGTTCGCACGATTAACTATAGCTGGTCGCAGGTATATTAAGGTGATTTAAATCTACATAGAAGCTTTGAGGTAATTTATTGGGTGTGGGTGGTTCAAAGCTTTCTTCTCAAGTAAAATGCTGTTGCTAAAGATAAAGATAAAGAACATTGATGATGAGAAGAATATGAGGATTTTTGTGGCTATCACTATTGGTTTGCTTTTACCTCTCCAAGTACTTTTAGCAGATTCGTTGATGACTGCTGCCAAGCGAGGTGATTTGACAGCAGTGACAAATTACATTGAAAAAGGAATATCTCCGAATCAATTGGATCCTGATGACTGGCGTGAAACACCTCCTTTATTTGCGGCGATTAAAGCCAGGCATACGAAAGTTGCCAATTATTTGATTGAGCAAGGGGCTGATTGTAAGGCATTAGACTTTTCTGAAAAAAATGCACTTGTGTATGTTGCCCAATATGATCAAACTGAACTTGTATCGGCTTTGGTTAAGTGTGGGGCTGATATAGAGTTTATTGGTATTGACTCTTCTCAACGCACGCCTTTGGTCTGGGCTGTGATATCAGGCCATGAGTTGACAGCCATTGAATTGGTAAAGCATGGAGCCAATATTGATGTTACATGGATACATCCAATCAATGACACATCGCATCAATTGGTAGATACAGCAAGAGAAAAAGCAATGATAAATTTACTTAAGAAATCTCAATGAGTTTTGAATTAACTCAAGCCACGACAGCAGACCAAGCTTTTTCACAATACGATTGAATTCATTTTTGTATATAGCAGACTGAAAACCCTTGACTTTTATGACATTAAATTAACTTTTCGGTCCGTAAATATTCAATTAACCAATAAATAAATGGGCTTGAATCTATAGCAGCATTATAATTTGAACTTTTAAACTTTAAGGAAGAGAGCCGTGTTAAGAATTAGAGGAATGCTATTTATTGTAGTGCTTTTAGCAGTATTTATCAGTGGTTGTGACAACGGCAAGACAACAAATGGTGCTGTTCCAGTATTAAGAGAAGCTGCTGCTTTTAAATTGGATACAGAGCGAACAGCATGGTTGCGCAATCATTTGCCCAATGAAACAGTTGCTTACATAAATCTTCCGACACCGTGGAATTATTTATTCGATGCCAAAGCAGATGCCATGCATTCAATACAGCAATTACCTGCTCATATTGAACAAGTAAAAAAAATAAAGCAAGGAGCGAAAGACAACTACTTTCAATTTATTCCAACAGAATATCAAGGCCTGACTTCACTGCTATTTGAATACACCCAAACGTCACTAGAAATTGCGGTAATAAATAATTCGCCGTCGGCTTTATTACCAACCATGGCTGTAGGTACACGTTTGCAAGGCTTATCCCGTGTTGAATTAATAGAAGAGCTCAATACATTGCTAGCAAATATTGACCCAACTATGGTTCTAGAGCAAGTGGATCAAACCTCAGTCTGGTCATTCACGGTTAACCAGTTCCCAGCATTTTTTCAGTACGATGAGTCCAACGGGCAACTGTTAATTTATGGTGGCATGGGAGCCAATCAAAGTAAAATGTCAGCCTTATGGGCCAATAAAAGTGGTGGCGAGCTATCAAAAATCCAAGCCATGAGTGAACAAGCTGATCCCAGTGGGTTGAATATGAAGATGTGGGTGGCTGCGGCTAAAATGTATCAGATGGGCCAGGCTTTCTTGCCACCAGAACAAAAACAGGTGGTTACTGAATTGGGGTTGGATCAGATGGACTATATTTGGATGGGTTTTGAGTCTAATCAAGGCCAATCAGCATTGGCACTGCATGTGATGATGCCTGAAACAGGCTGGCGGTTGATGTTACCAAGGGCAAAAGACTGGTTTGATGTTACCATGGCAGGTCAGCCACGTTCAGTGATCCAAGTTACTTTGCCCACTTCAGAACAGATAAAACAAGTTATAGAAAAATTTGATTTAAAAAGTAAATTGTCTGCATCAGACCGTGAAGATATGAAAGTTTGGGAACAGATGAGTGCAGAACTGGGATTTGATTTCTATGACATTATCGACGCTTATCATCAACAAATGATTTGGATTAAAGATGAGTCAGGTTCATGGATAGCCATGAAGACAAAAGATTCAAATTTACGTCAGCGGGTTGAAAAAAGTTTCGCTGAGTATTTTAAGATCAAGTCAACCAGTAGTACACTTGATGGGGTTGAAATCATGCAAGCCCATTTTTCAATCTATCAAAAAATGTTCGAAACCCAAAAGGATATGCCAGCCGAGGCTGCAAAAATTAAAGAATTTTTAGGTATATTTAAAGAACATGGGTATTGGTATGAAGAGGGTGACGTTATTTACATGAGCCAAGTCCCGCAAGTTTTGGCAATGAAAAAAAATAACTCAAATCAACTGTCACTGTCATCATGGTTGATTAAGAACCAAGGTGGGAACTGGGATTCAGCAATTTTCGCTTACGGTAAGGATATCAAGCACATGCCTCAGGACATGTACCATTATTATTTGTTGTTATTACAAGGGTTAGGTGATTTGGCTCAGGTTGAAGTCGATCTATTTACCTTGCCTACAGCAGAACAATTAAATTTACCTGAGTCTGGTCGAATCAACTTGGTACTTTCATCTGATGCAGAGAAAGTTAGTTTGAAATTTGGTTATGAGTATTCCATGTTAGAGCCGATCTTGTCGGGAGAAGGTGGATTAGCAGTAATTGCAACTGTGGGTATTTTAGCGGCTTATGCCGTTCCAGCTTATAGAGATTATATGGTACGCGCTAAAATTATCGAACAGCTGGCTTTGGCAGCACCAATTAAAATGGCAATTACTGAACATTGGTATACCAACGAATCATTTGATGGACTTGAAATGTCTTTGGAAGAAGTGGTTACTGATTTTTTTATAGACGTTGAATCTGGCACAATTGTTATTGAGTTAGAGGGACTAGATTCAGCTTTTTATTCTGAAGATGTCATTTATTTAGAGCCAAATATTGAAGATGGTTTTATCGACTGGGTCTGTTATGGTGACCTCAATCAAGGCTACCTACCCAATGATTGTCGTTGATGCATGCGTCATTAAAAATCCTATATTGTGGTTGTTTTGAGTGGCAATGCTGCAGTAGCGTGACTTCTTGTATGGTTCCTGGATCTTGTCAGTAATGAC
>CALLLZ010000379.1 GCA_938008005.1 uncultured Marinicella sp.
ATTGCCTTGTTGATGGTTTCCCTCAATGATTGAACTGAATACAAACATTCTTGGGTTCTGAAAAAAAGCGCAATGCCTCCAACCCTCCTTCCCTACCAGATCCGGAGGCTTTCATACCACCAAAAGGTGTGCGCAAATCACGCAACAACCAACAATTGACCCAAACGATGCCGGTATTGAGTTGTTTTGATAATCGATGACAACGATTGATATCCTGGCTCCAAATACTGGCAGCTAAGCCATATTCAGAATCATTGGCCATTGCCAATCCTTCATCATCATTATCAAAAGGTTGAACAGTACATACAGGCCCAAAAATTTCTTCTTGATTGGTACGACATTGATTATTCAAACCAGCAACAATTGTGGGTTGCACAAAATATCCTTCTCGGCACCTCCCCGTCATTTTAATGGATTTGCCACCAGTTAAAATCCGCCCACCTTCTTGCTTGGCTAATTCAATGTAACTGAGCACTTTATCCATATGAGGCTTAGAAACCAGAGCACCAAACTGGGTATCGATTTGTAAAGGATCACCTATTTTTAACTGTTCAACTTGTTTAACCAGGGCTTGGGTAAACCGATCATATATACTGCGTTCAATATAAACCCTTGAGCCACACAAACAAATTTGGCCTTGGTTAGCAAAAGCAGAAAGCGCCACTTCTCTGACAGTTCTCTCAAAATCACAATCAGCAAACACCAAGGTTGGATTCTTACCTCCTAGCTCTAAGGATAACTTTTTATGTTGTACAGCAGTCGCCTGCTTGATCGCTGTACCAGTACTTGAACCACCAGTAAAGCTCACTGCCATTATTTCGGGATGTTTAACCAATGCTGACCCAATATTCACACCATTTCCATGCAACACGTTCAAAACACCTGCTGGTAACCCAGCTTCGACACATAGATCAGAAAACAAATAGGCTGTCATCGGTGTGACCTCTGAAGGCTTTGCTATGACTGTGTTACCAGTTGCTAAAGCAGGTGCAATCTTCCAAGTGAACAAATACAGCGGTAAATTCCATGGCGAAATACAGGCCACAACGCCCAACGGATCTCGCAAAGTGTAGTTAATTGCTACATTTTCCATCGCATGAGACTCACTACTGAATTGAGTACAAGCGTTGGCAAAAAACCTAATATTAGCTGCAGCTCGATATATATCAACATTTTTAGCCAAACTCACGGGTTTACCATTGTCAATGGCTTCGGCACGAGCCAAATCATCTTGGTTGATTTCAATCAAATCGGCCAAACGGTGTAAGATTTTTGCTTTATGTTCTGCGGAAGTATTGGCCCATTCTGGAAAAGCATTTTTAGCAGCTTCCACAGCCAACTGTAAATCTTGTTCGTTTGAATCAGGGGTTAAAGCGTATCTTTGACCTGTCGCTGGTTCATAATTATCTATGTACTGACCACTTACTGAATCAAGCATTTGGCCATTGATTAAGTTTTGAATGGTTTTCAATTGTTCTACAGGCATGTGGTACGACCACCATCTACAGGGATATTAACCCCATTGATATACGCGCCAGCTGGCGAGGATAAAAAACCCACCACATTAGCAAACTCTTGGGGGGTCCCAAAACGACGCATTGGAATAATGCTTTTCTCATGCGCTATTACCTGATCCACACTTAAGCCTGTTTTTTTTGCTTTATTCTCAAAAATAGCTGACAAGCGACCGGTTTCAGTAGCTCCTGGCAATACATTATTGACTGTAATGTTGTACTGACCTAACTCATTGGCTAAAGTTTTTGCCCAACTGGCTACAGCCCCTCGAATGGTATTGGACACACCCAAATTAGGTAATGGTTGTTTTACTGAAGTTGAGATGATATTGATAATACGTCCATAACTGGCAGCTTGCATTGCTGGCACCAACGCTTGGGCTAACACTTGATTACAAATTAAATGTTGATTAAAAGCTGCTTGGAATTCAGTTACCTCAGCATCTTTGGCTAAACCCGGAGCTGGCCCACCCGTATTATTCACCAGAATATGTACTTGTGGATGTTCGATCAAATGTTTGTCTATCGCTTTTTTAACCTCTGTAGGGTTGGAAAAGTCCACACTGATTGTGTGGTGTTTTTGATCTTGCTCAGTTGACAACGTTTTCACTACTTGAGTTAGCTTATCGGCATTTCTTGCCACCAAAACAATGTGGGCACCTTGGGCAGCCAATTGTTGTGCAGTGGCCAAGCCCATACCTTGGGTAGAACCACATACTACAGCAGTTTTCCCTACCAGATCTAAATTCATCATTTCAAACCTCCTTGATGGATTTGACCAACAACTCACGAGCAAGAACAGCATCTGCAAGCGTTGGAAATTTAAACTTTAACAAGTCACCAACCAAGCGAACATTGAATTGCTTGCCCTCTTCATGATTTGCGGTAAATACAGCACTGACAAAAACGACTTTATCTAATACCAGAGTGTATCCTTTTAATTCATATGTTTTCATGTATTTCTAAGACCTTAAGATTGTTAACAATCTTACAAGCAATGACTTTCAACCACCACTACAGTGAGTAAATTTAAAGCAAAAAAAACGCCAAGTCATCAAGGAAAACCTGATCTTGGCGTAAGTTATTTCAAAAAAGAGGAGTTAAATGAAATGTATTTGTATCTACTATGTTTATTGAGCAGGCTCTGTATTTTCAGACTTTTCTTCATCATCATAATGCCAACCTTTGAATGGGAAAGGTTTTTCATCTTTCTGAAAGCCTACATAAGCAATGATGTCTGACAAGTATTCACCCAACTCACCATTAAAAGCTTTCAGGTTTTTATTCAAATCACCTGTTATCAACAAGAAGCCAAATTGTACCAAGACAACAACACCAAATACCCACAAAGAAACCCAGCCGATCAGAGCAAATAATAATGTAACTAAAATTCGAACCAACATATCACTGTTAATATGAGAAACACTTTGACCTTCAGCCGAATCGGCATTTTTTTGTTGACTATCTTCTACAGTTTCTGCCTCTATAGTCACTTCTTTTTCTGACTTGTTTACTGAATCATCTTGGGATTTGTTTTTTTCTTTTTTTGACATGTTTTTGTACCTCAATGTTTTCGTTTAATAATTACTATACGGAAACCAAATGAATTTTGACAGTGCCATTGGTCACAAGCTAAATGAAGCATAAAACTACTTTTTCAAACTCGCTGACATTGAACCTAAAACAATACAAACCATACCCAAATAACCTACAGCTTCGATTTTTTCTGCAGCCAGTAATTGTGGAAAAAAATGAGCAAATGTATTAATAAACAACAATGTTGTTACTGGAATTAAAGCCAAAACCATACCAACTCTTGATGCATGCCAGTGATTTAATGCTTCAGCAAACACGCCATAAGCAATGACTGTACTAATACAAGCATATGCAATCGCCCACCAGTGCATTGATGAGATACTGGCTTGATTATCCAAATCACTCCAAAAGAACAACACCACAGTGGCTAAAACATAAATGAAACACAAAATACTTTGTGAAGAAAGCACTTGTGTTAATTTTTTTTGAATCAAGGCATAAATCGCCCAAGTTAAAGCGGCTGCAAACAGCACCCAAATACCTAAGGTGTAATCACTGCTAATAATTTGTTTGATCTGATCATGAAAAAACAAACTTAACCCTAGGATGATAGCTACCACACCTAACATTTGAAAACGACTGAACGATTCTTTAAAAATCAGCACCCCTCCCAAAGCCATCAACAATGGTGCCAACTGAATAAAGACTTGAGCATTGGCTGGTGAGGTCATTTCCATGCCAATCAGAAAAAGAACATAATTTCCGATCAACATCACAGCAGCCAGGCACAACCAAACCCACTGTAATGAACTCAGTCGCTTAAATTCACTCAATTTATTTTTACTAACTATTACAATTGCAGTAAAAACACCCGCTGTTAAGAACCTGAACCAAGTCAATGTCATGGCATCTGTTGCTGCCATGCTTAATTTCAGTGCCACTGGCAACATACTCCAAAACAACACGGCGATCAATGACAATACCAAACCTTTTTTCCAATTCTCTTGAGTCATTTAACACGCCTTCACAAGTAATGATGATTATGATGCCATTTAACTCGATTTTATGGTTCAATGAAATGATTAATATGTCTTCAGAAGATACTGATCTTTCTCTGGTGGAAAATTGAACCTAAAAATTCATACTACATTCAGTTTCGTAGATGTATTATTTATACCCAACAATTAACCATAGAACAATCTGGAGTCTGGAATGAAAAATTTAATGCTGGTATTAATACCATTACTCTCAAGCACCGCATTTGCTTTCAACTTTGCATCACCCAAAGATCCATCTGCCACCCTCATCTTGAGTCATACTCAAATAACAAAACAAATCTCTCCTGTTAGACTTTTGGCAGTCAACGGGGAAAATGTCAATGTTCAATCTGATGCTGCTTGGTTAAAACCAGGGGAGTACGAACTTCAGTTTGCGGCGTTGGTCGATAGAAGCTACACCCACCAAAACATCAGACCCACAAAACGGCGCAGTATCAATGACAAAAATATGACCTTAAACATAAAAGTTGAGGCTGATAAGTCTTACTATGTGGGTTTTGATACATCCAGCACCAAAACTGAAGATTGGAAAGCTGTGGTTTATAAAGTTGAATAATTGATTTGGCTAAAGCTTGGCTTAGGTTGCAGAGGATTGTGAAAGTACATCCTCTGCAATATTTTTTAACTAATTTATGACCTATTCATCACCATAAATCGCCACTTTAGATGCTTTTGGCGTTTTATAACCGCGATACATGCCAGGCGTATTAAAAACCATTACTGGCTTACCTGCAGGGTCCATACCAATGATGCCACCTGAACCGCCCACTGAATTCAATTCTTGCATAATCACTTCTTCAGCTGCTTTTTGTAAAGGTTTGTTTTGATACCTGACGCGAGCACAAATATCGTGTGCAACTGCATAACGAATGAAGAATTCTCCATGGCCGGTAGCTGAGATTCCACAACTTCTATTATCAGCATATGTGCCTGCCCCAATAACTGGTGAATCACCAACCCTCCCCCAAGCTTTATAAGTCATTCCTCCAGTTGATGTACCAGCCGCTATATCACCTTTATTATCTACCGCAACCGCACCAACTGTGCCAAACTTAAACTCTGCATCTAAAACATCTTCATGTGAAGCTTGGTGATCTTGTTCTGCTCCTTTGGCTTTGGCCTTTGTTTTGGTATCAACTTCTTGCCAAGCCTTGTACCTGGCTTTGGTGTCAAAATAGCTGTTTTCTACTTGTTCCAAACCTTTTAGTTTTGAGAAGGTATCTGCACCACTACCAGCCAACATCACATGGGGTGAATTCAGCATCACTTGTTGAGCAGCTAAAATTGGATTTTTAGTGAATGATACACCTGCCACAGCACCAGCATCTAAATCACTACCTCGCATAATGGATGCATCTAACTCATGCTTACCAGGCTTGGTATAAACTGCCCCTTTCCCAGCATTAAAATATGGCGAATTTTCCATCACTTTAATGGCAGCTATTATACCTTCGGTAGAATCACCACCTCGTTTTAATACTGCATAACCCGCATCTAAAGCTGCTTGTAAATCTTGCTTAATAGCTTGTTCCTGCTCTGCATCAAGGTTTTCACGTTTTATGGTTCCTGCTCCACCATGAATCACAATTGCAATTTGTTGTTCTGATGCCATGGCCAATCCTCCGAATAAACTCATCAATACAAATACTTTTTTCATATATGCTCCAATATTCAATCTATACTTCCACTACAATACCAAAATTCAAACCTGTTTGTTAATTTAAAAATGAAACAAAAAGTCAGTATGCAACAAGCCGCTTTTTGGCTCAAAACTCATTATGGCATAAAAGGTGATTTAAAAACCTTGGTAGGTGATGTGGACTTAAACTTCAAGTGCCAAAGTTTGAAAAACAATTATACAGTGAAAATCAGTTGTGTCGAATCTATCAAAGATTTTGATTTTGAAGCAACGCTTTTATCGCACATATCAAAGTTCCAAAACAGCACCAACAACAAAGGTTTTCAACAATTAAAACTGCCTCACCCTATTCACAATAAAAATAAGGAATGGCTGACAATTTGTCAGCAATCAAAGTCAGTCACCGTCGTTATGCGCGTTTTGACATGGGTAGAGGGCACACTATGGTCTAACTATTTACCTCATACCAACGATCACTTGAAACTTTTAGGCATTCAAGCTGCAAACCTTGATCATATCCTGCAAGACTTTCAATACCCATCAGTCAGTTCTGACCCAGTAAACCATCAGTTCGACTGGGATCTGGCTCAAAGTTTATGGATTAAAGATCACTTGTATCGGTTTAAACCAGATCAAAAAATGATGCTTGAGCACTTCATTGAGTTATTTGAAGCGCATCAAAAAAATTATCAAAAAT
>CALLLZ010000380.1 GCA_938008005.1 uncultured Marinicella sp.
ATGGCTTATCTATAAATGTTTGCGGGCTATTGACTTCTAGATATTGGTTGATAATCTGAAAATCATCATTAAGCTTCGTGATTTTCTTGTCATCATGATTTTGTAAAATATTTTCTTGAAACAACTGTAATAACCGCATATTCAATTGTTCTAACTGCATGGCATTGCGATAATGATTCTGCATGAACTTTTCTACTGCCAATGAGTCATCATTATCTTCATATGAAAATATTTCAGCCAACTGTTTCTGATACTCAAATAAAATACGATCTTCTTTTCGGCCAGCCAACAGATGTAAGGCATAACGAATTTTCCACAGCTTACGCATTCCTTTCTGTAGTTGGATATACTCTTCTGGATGCAAAAAACCGACATCTACCAATCCGTGCATGGAACTTACATGGAAATGTCGTTGAGCCACCCAAGTGACCATTTGAATGTCCCGAAGCCCACCTTGTCCTTCCTTGATATTGGGCTCTAAGTTATAAGCCGTTTCACCGCACTTTTCATGGCGTTTCAGTTGTTCTTGATATTTGGCTTGGAAAAACTCTCGACCTGACCACATGTGCCGATCATTGGTTCGCTCATACATATCGTTATACAGTTGATGTTCGCCCTGCATAAAGCGACTTTCCATTAAGCTGGTAGCAACCGTTATATCATTATTAGCCAATTTCACGGATTCTTCCACAGTGCGAACGGCTTGCCCTACATCCAAACCCAAATCCCACAAATTTTGGATAAACTCACTGACAGCTGACTCAGGTAAGTTTTTATGATAAAGAATCAATATATCTACATCTGAATGAGGCTGTAAATCACCTCGACCAAAACCTCCTACCGCCCCCAAAGACAGTTGATGTTGATCCAATTGGTTTCGTTGCCACAGCTGTAATATTAATTGTTCAATAATCCATGCGCGGGTTTTAACCAAACGTGATATATTCTGCCATTGGTAAAAAGCTTGATTCAGTCTTTCATCTGATTTGATGAGTAATTGTTTGTACTCTTGAATAGGCTGCCCTTTAATAGCTGCCAGTTCAATCAGGTCAAAATATTCGTCTGCATGATCAGGAGGCGCCAATAATGCCATGAGTTAAAGTGGATAATTCGGCGACTCAGTCAACACATCAAAACCATCTTTAGTCACTGCGATGGTATGTTCAAACTGTGCCGACAAACTCCTGTCTTTAGTTACCACAGTCCAACCATCACCCAGCAATTTGCTGTGACGCTTACCAATATTGATCATCGGCTCAATAGTGAACGTCATGCCCTCTTCTAAAACCACACCGGTACCAGCACGTCCATAATGCAATACTTGCGGTTCTTCGTGAAAAACTTGACCTATACCATGTCCACAGTATTCATAAACCACAGAAAAACGATTTTTATAAGCAAGTGCTTGAATAGCTGCACCAATATCACCCAAACGCACTCCTGGCTTAACCATTTGGATACCCGTCTTCATGGCATCATATGTAACATCTACTAAACGCTTGGCTCGAGGCTTAGGTTCTCCCACATAATACATGCGTGAAGTGTCCCCATGCCAACCATCCTTAATGACGGTAACATCTATGTTAACGATATCACCTGCTTTAAGTATTTTCTTCTCATCAGGTATTCCATGGCATATCACCTGATTCACAGAAGTACAAATTGATTTAGGAAAACCACGGTAATTTAATGGTGCCGGAATACACTTCTGCACCTCTACAATATGATTGTGACAGATGTCATCTAACTCTAAAGTTGAAACGCCTGGCTTCACAAATTCTCCAATCAAATCCAACACTTCGGCGGCATTCCTGCCAGCTGCACGCATTTTTTCTATTTGTTCAGGTGTTTTAATGACAATGGCCATAGCTGTTTTTTTGTAGATTATGAGTAATGGGGTGAAATTTTAACTTATTTTATCTAAACTATCACCTATTCACACCACAGTAAGCGATTCATCCATGCAATACCCATTGACCAGAAAAAGAAGACTGCGTGCATCTAAAGCCATTCGTAACCTCAGCCAAGAAAACCACTTGACTGTTAATGACCTTATTTGGCCTATATTTGTAATGGATGGCTTTAACCGAAGCGAGCCAATCAAATCCATGCCTGGAGTGGACAGAATGAGCGTTGATGTATTGTTAGACAAACTGAAGCCCTTGTATGAAAAAGGCTTAAATGCCATAGCCATTTTTCCAGTAGTCGATGCTGAATTTAAATCAGATGATGCAGTAGAAGCCTGGAATGATGAAGGTTTGGTTCAAAAAACCATTAAAACCATCAAATCGACCTTGCCTGGAATCATGATTATCACCGATGTGGCCTTAGACCCATACACATCGCACGGACAAGATGGTATCATTAACGAACAAGGCTATATACTGAACGATGTCACCATTAAAGCTTTGGTCATGCAAGCCTTATCCCATGCCAAAGCAGGAGCAGATTTTGTTGCACCATCGGACATGATGGATGGACGTATTGGCGCAATCAGAAATGCACTTGAAAACAAGAAACATCACAACACGGGTATTCTTGCTTATTCTGCTAAGTATGCCTCTGTCTTTTATGGTCCATTTAGAGATGCCGTGGGTTCAGCAAATAACCTTGGAAAGAGCTCAAAATCCAGTTACCAAATGAACCCTGCCAATACCTTCGAAGCCATTGATGAAATTGGCATGGATATAGATGAAGGTGCCGATATGGTGATGATCAAACCTGGCATGCCCTACTTAGACATCATCAAAACTGCCAAAGATAACTTTAATGTACCCATTTGCGCTTATCAAGTTTCTGGTGAATACGCCATGTTACAAAGCGCCATCGACAATGGTTTCTTGGATGAACAAAAAGCCATCATGGAAGCCTTGCTGTGCTTCAAACGTGCAGGAACCGATGCTATATTCACTTATTATGCTGATCGTGTGACACAATGGTTAAACCCATAAAACCAAGCAAGCAAAAAACCTATCAACTGGGACTGTTCGGTCACCCTGTTAAACACAGTCAATCCCCGCTCATCCATGCAGAATATGCTAAACAATTTGGAATAAAGTTAGACTATCAACTGTTAGATGTTACTACTACAGAATTACCTGATAAGTTTAAACAATGGATTAACACTGCGCATGGTTGCAACATCACCGTCCCACATAAAAACAACATCATTCCCTTATTAGATCATTACACCGAAAGGGCTCGCTTAGCACAAGCGGTTAACACAGTGTTTTGGCAAGACAATGAGTTATGGGGCGACAATACCGATGGAGATGGTTTGGTACTAGATTTAGAGAGTAAAAATATAACACTTAAAGATGCACTGGTTTTACTTATAGGTGCAGGTGGGGCAGCACAAGGCATCATACCCAGCTTATTAAATCAAAACATTCAAGGCATTGAGTTAAAGAACAGAAACCGTGAAAAAGCCAACAAAATGGCCGCTCAATTTAATTCTGATCAAGTTTGTGTGGCTGGTTTGAAAATGCCTTGCCCTTATGATTTGAT
>CALLLZ010000381.1 GCA_938008005.1 uncultured Marinicella sp.
ATGTAACATCAAACAATGGACGTTATGCTGCCTTCAAATCAGAAGCCAGTAATTTGGTCAGTGCAACAGTGGTGGGTGAAAATATTTATCTGCGTGATATGTTGGATGAAACCACTACCCTGATTACCATTCAACCTTCAGGGCAACCATCAACGGATAACGCTCAAGTCAGTGACATCAGTGTCAGTAATGACGGGGTTGTCATTTTCACCTCACGTAAAAGCGATTTGGTCTCTGATGACACCAATGACGATCGAGATTTGTTTTTATTTACCGGTGGTGTGAACCAACGCATTAACTTAAACAATGGCGCTCAACTGACTAACACAAATCCAGATCAAATCAGCATCAGCGCATCGGGTAGCCTCATTACTTTTTCAGATAGGTTCCCATACACCAGTGATGACACCAATGGCAGTTCAAGCACTTACCAATATGACATCAGTAACGGTACATTTACCTTCATAGATACCATTATTGACGAGCCAAGTAACTCTTCACACATTGCTGTTTCAGCCAGTGGTCAGTACCTGCTCTTGTATGCTTTTCCTGATGAAGTGACTCCAATCTCCTCTTTGGGAGCAGTGTTCTTTGAAGGGCTTTATGTGATGGATGTGGGCAGTGATGAAATTGTTCAAATCGAGCCAGTCGCCTCCAACCCAAATACGTCACTGACTGATGTGCGTCGCAGCAGTATGAGTTCTGATCAGCGCTATGCCGTTTTCAGTACCAGTACACCGAATCTACTATCACAGCTACAAACTGAGGAAAACATTGATACTTATTTGCTGGACAGAAACAGTAATGAGACCACACTGATAAGTAACAGAGCCAGCGCCGTAGATATTTCTGCCAATGGTCGATATGTTCTCATTTTTACCCGTTATATTCCACCATTGGGAGTGGTTGATGAGGGCGGTTCAAACTTGTATTTATATGATCGAAACATGGGTACTTATCAGAAAGTCGGCCCAATCGACCCTTTTGCTAACGTCAACAATTCTGGTTTGGTGGTTTTTCAGACCAATGAAAGCTTAGTGCCTAATGATGACAATGGTACTGATGATATTTACCTCTTTAACCCAACTGATATTCGTTACAGCCTGATCAGTCAGAACAGCAATGGTGTGGTGGGTAATGGTGGATCTACTGGTGCCAACATCAATGATGATGGGGTTAATGTCAGTGTGGTATTCAGTTCACAAGCGGATAATTTGATCAATGGCGATGTCAACAATCAAAGAGATGTGTTTGTCGCCGATTGGCCCAGTGGCCTGATCACCCGTGTCAGCCAGAATGAAAACGGAGTGGGGGGTAACTCTTTTTCGAATTTGGGCGATTTAACTGCCGATGGCAGTGAGGTGGTCTTCAGATCAAACGCAACCAATTTGACTGATGACAGCCCCAGCGGAGGTAATGTTTACTTACACCAGAGAGCTAATGGGAGAGTGGGTTTAGTCAGTCAATACACTGATGGCAGTCCCATGAATATAAGCGTAATAGGCACAAGTATTTCAGACGGTGGTGGTTTTATCACTTTTACAACGGACACTGCTGTGGATATCCCCGGCGAAGAAATGGGTTCTAATGACCTTGATGTGTTTTTAATTGACCGAGACAATGGCGATGTATCATTGGTCTCACAAACCCTATCAGGTGTTGGTACTGATGGCCCTGCTTTTCAAGTGGATGTTTATGAGGATTTAAATGTTTCGCCACCTTTGGTGGGTGTCAGCTTTTCTGCTGATGGGGAATTAACCGGTTTATCTAACCACCCTGGGTCAGATGAAGTATTTTTATATCAGCAAGGCGGCCCTGATGTGGTTTTGAACATCGATGTGGTTGGAATGGGCATAGTGGATGCAAGTGATAAGTTTTCTTGTGCGACTAACTGTAATGCCAGTTACCCTCTTGGAACGCAGTTGCAATTGTTCGTTGAGTCGGCACCAGGTTTTGTCTTTGATCGTTGGAACAGCTCACGTGGACAATGTGTGAATGATACCAACCCATGTTTATTAACCATGGACCAAGATAAAACCATCCAAGCCATATTTATTGATCCAGCTGATGTTATTTTTAAGAATGGTTTTGAGTAAAGAAATTATAAGGAGTTGTTATGATGCGAATTAGAAACCTTTTGTTAGTCACTTTGTTGCTTTCAAGTTTAATCACAGCAAAGGCCATTGATATTGATAGCTTGCCAGCAGGTTCAAGCATTGAATTAACGGGTGAACCTTTGACCAATTTTGGCCTATCGGTCTCTGACGTCGGTGATTTCAATGGCGATGGATTTGCTGACCTTATCATCGGTGCCCGTGGGACCAGCCCCAATGGGATGTTTTCAGGCTCTGTCAACCTGTATTTTGGTTCCGATGAAAATTTGTCACAAGCCATCACCTCAAGTGATTTAGATGGCCTGAATGGTTTTGTGATCAATGGTGTGGCTGAAGGTGATTTTGCCGGTTTCAGTGTAAGCAGTGCTGGCGATGTTAACAATGATGGCTTTGATGATGTGTTGATTGGGGCTTTTGCAGCCAGTCCATCAGGAGTGGAGCAAACTGGTGCAGCATATATCGTGTTTGGAACAGATGTGGTTATGGGGGCTGGTTTTGAACTTTCGTCAATTGATGGTAATAATGGTGTGGTATTGGGTGGTTCTGCGGCAGGTGACAGGTTTGGATTTGTGGTCAGTGGGATAGGCAATTTTAATGGGGATGAATATGATGATGTCATCATTGGAGCCTTATCCGGTGTAGACCCCAGCGAAAATTCTGGAACAGCTTATGTTATTTATGGCCGCCCTGTGTTTGATACTTTATTGATTGTGGATCAAATCAATGTAAATGATGGTTTTGTCATTAATGGTTTTAATTTTTCCAATTCATTTGAAAATTCAATAGCTGGCCATGGTGACTTGAATGGCGATGGCAAAGATGACATTGTTATCGGAACGCCTTTTGATAGAGACAATGGAAACCGTGTGGGTGGGGTTTACGTTATTTATGGTGCAAAGGGCTATCCAGTATCGGTGGATATCGAAGACCTTGTAAATGGTATAGATGGTTTTAAAATTGTTGGCGAACAAATCTCTGATTTTTTAGATGGCAGTGTCAGTCAATCAGGAGACTTTAACGGAGATAGAATCAATGACCTTGTTATTGGGGCCCGATTTGCAGAAATTAATACCACAAATTCTGGAATGGTGTATGTGGTTTATGGTCGAAGTGGGAACACTTTTCCAGCGGAATTTTTGTTAACTGATCTAGAAATCGATCAAGGTTTTAGAATAGCTGGTGCCAACATGTCGGGTCAATTTGGTCGTTCTGTCAGTTTTATAGGTGATCTCAACAATGATGTTTTTGATGATTTGATCATTGGGGCTCCTTTAGCCGACCCAAATAACATCAACATCGCCACAGGTGATATCCCTGGAGCAGGTTATGTCATTTATGGTAACGCTGAACAACAAACCGATATTGATTTATTTGAATCAGTGTTAACAAATGATCAAGGATATCAATTAACCACTGATGTTTCAGGAGCTAACTTGGGTCAATCCGTCAATGGGGTCGGTGATTATAATCAAGATGGACAACCAGACTTTCTTATTAATTCATTTGAATTAGCAAAAGCTACTTTGGTGCTAAGTACTGATTTAATCTTAAAAAATGGTTTTGAGTAATGATTGAGGAAGCTCTGATTTATTCATTATTTTCTGACTGGTTCAAAAGCTTGTGGCAAATGGGTTAACAAAACTGATGTCATTGCGATCATTATATATATGCAACTAATTAGAGTGACACAGGAGAGTTATCAAGGAGTGAAGTCCTCCAGTTAAGTTGAGTGTAGGGAATGGTCTATATTATTGTTAATAATTACCCGTAGTGCATTTGGAATGATTTTATTAAAAAAAACATAAAAACCCATCGTCATTACCCGGCTTGACCGGGTAATCCATAGCGAAGCGGGTTCGAACGCAGTTCGAAAATATGAAAAACTGACTTTTTTCAACTTA
>CALLLZ010000382.1 GCA_938008005.1 uncultured Marinicella sp.
GTATTTTAAAACGGATGATGGAGGGATGTCAGAACCGATGGTGATGAAGCATTGGCGTCAAGATTGGACATACCAAGATAAAAGCATGCTGGTTTATCAGGGCAATAATTCATGGAAAAAACAAACTGTATCCGAAAATGTTTCAACTGGTAAATGGTCTCAAGCAGTTTTTCAAGTAGATGATTCCCCCAGATATGAGTCAATAGGTGAATGGCAACACAACCCCAGTTTTTCAAGTTGGATCAGTGGAACAACACAAAGACCATTGCCAAGAAGAGAATACAGCGTCAGAAGTGATTATCAACTTTTAGAAGGCTTTAATCGTCATACCATCAATCGTTTTGGCTGGGTTCAAGAAGAGGAGAACTGGAAAAAGGTATTAAACGAGGATGGTAGTTTAAAAGGATATTTATCAAAAGAAGAGGGTATGGGGAGGTATCAACGCATTGTTGATCATGATTTTAAACCAGGTGATGATTATATAAAGAAAGCGGGCTTATTTTGGGCAGATGTCAGGTTGGTATGGAAAGACATATTCAATCAATCGAATTCACTTGCACTGAATAAAAATATTGATGGTGTGCCTTTATTTATGCCTTTGTTTGAATATGCTGAACAAGTCATGCAAAAAGAAAATTATGACTCGAAAGTTGGTCAAACCAAAGCCAGAGAAATTATCGTTAAACACATCAGGTAATATCCATGAAATATAAAAATTTAATCATCATACTTATTAGTTTTTGTTTGGGTAACGTCACTACCACTTCAGCAGAAGAGAGAATTATCTCGGCTGGGGGGAGCATAACGGAAATTATGTATGAATTGGGGTTGGCGGAGCACATTATTGCCGTTGACTCAAGCAGTTATTATCCATTTGAAGCAACACAGAAACCCAAAGTTGGATACTTTCGTCGGTTATCAGCTGAAGGCGTTTTATCTCTTAACCCCACGCGTTTGATTGGTTCAAATGGAGTGGGACCTGAAGAAACGATCGCTCAAATAAAAAACACTGGAGTTGATGTCAAAGTTTTCAGTCAAGAAATATATACATTTGAAGCTTGGAAGGCATATATCAGGGAGGTGGGAAGCTACTTTAATTTGTTGTCCAAAGCCGAATCAATCATTGCTCGTGTTGAAGATAGTTTACTCAAAGCAAATCATCGATTAAGTGATTTGCAAAAAACGGCTGTTTTTTTGATGGATTTGGGTGATAGAGGGCCGGTAGCAGCAGGCAATAATACAGTGCCTGACATGTTGTTTAAGTTGGCAGGTCTCAACAATATAGTCAAGGATTATGATGGATTTAAACCATTCAGTACTGAACGACTGATACAAATTAAACCAGACTTAATTGTTATGCCAAATCATGTGGTAGAAAAACTGGGTGGTGAAGAAAATATTTGCCAAAACATGATGATTAAGCTGACCACCAGTGAGCGAGGCTGTGATATTTTAGTGATGGATGCATTGTTGGCATTGGGGTTCGGCACGAGAATAGATCAAGCTGTTGAGAAATTGCGGTTTGGGCTTGAGATTAAAAATAAGGATTAGCTCGACCATGAACTTAAAGATAAACAGTGAGTCATCAATCGCAGAAAACAACAGTACTTACAGAAAATCACAAATTAACGAATCTACCCTTGTTTGGAAAATGACTGAACAAAAATGGCTTGTTTTATTTTTGTTGCTTAATTTTGTCTTGGCGGTTTCAATCGGACCCGCCGTGATTGATTTTTTAGTCCTGATTAAATCGATGGCTTCGTTATTCCAAAGCTCTGCCGATAGCAGTTATCTATTGTCAATCGTTAATAACATCAGAATTCCCAGAGCAATTTTGGCAGTTTTGATTGGAAGTGCATTGGCAATCAGTGGTGCATCATTACAAGGTATATGCCGAAATCCTTTGGCAGACCCCACTTTGTTAGGTATATCATCTGGTGCAGCAGCAGCGGCCGTGATTGGTATTGTGTTCATGACTCACTGGTCCTTTCCGGATGCCGTTAAACCATATGTTTTACCGTGTTTGGCCTTTTTAGGAGCTGCCATCACTGCTTTTGTGATTGATAAAATGGCACAAGTAAATGGCAAACTACAAATCGTTACATTGTTATTGGCGGGGATTGCCTTGAATGCTCTATTTGCAGCCATCATTGGATTGATGAGTTATTTAGCTGATGATCAGTCATTGAGGTTAATTACGTACTGGTTGATGGGGTCTTTGGGTGCAGGAAGCTGGCAAAATATCATGATCGCAGCGCCTATATTGATTTTGTCTATGTGGGGGATTTACCACAAAAGAAATGAATTGAATTTATTGTTATTGGGTGAGGCCAATGCCAAATACATGGGAGTGGAAGTTGAAAAGGTTAAAAAACAATTGTTATGGCTTAATGCATTAACAGTTGGACTGGCTGTCTCAGTTAGCGGCATCATCGGTTTTATAGGTTTGGTGGTTCCACACATTCTGCGCATAACCACGGGCAGTGATTACCGTTATTTATTACTTAATTCTATGTTGTTGGGTGGGTCAGTGATGTTAATTGCTGATTTAGTGGCTCGAATGGTTGCCGCACCAGCTGAGGTTCCTATTGGAATCATAACTTCAATTCTAGGTGCGCCAGTATTCATTTTGCTGTTAATTAAGCAAAAAAAGAAATTGGCATTTGGCATTTAACGGAGAATATTTTAATGAGCATTTCAATCAAGGATTTAAACTTCAGTATAAAAGGCAGTAGTAAAAGCCGTACTCAAAACAAACAATTACTTAAAGGCGTCAATGCATCTGTAGAAACAGCCAAATTGGTGGGAATTATTGGGCCTAATGGTGCTGGTAAGTCTACCTTGTTGAACTGCCTTTCAGGTTTGTTGAACTCAAAAGAATCCATACAGTTGAATAACAGATGGTTGGAATCGTACACTCACAAAGACTTGGCAAAGGTGAGAGCGGCATTGCCCCAAGCATCTAATTTAAGCTTCCCTTTTATAGCCAAGGACATAGTTGGTATGAGTTTTGCTTTATCTGCGATTTCTATACAACAACAATACAAGCTGATTAATTATTGTTTGGACATGATGTCTGCCAGCGATTTAGCGATGAGGAATTACTTAAGTTTATCAGGTGGTGAAAAACAACGGATTCAACTGGCCAGGGTTTTAGCTCAATTGTTGCAAAACGATTCAAAAGAACAGATGCGGTTGTTGTTACTTGATGAGCCGACCGCTCCTTTGGATTTGAAATATCAGTTTCAATTGTTTAGACATTTAAAGCAGTTTGTTAAACAAAATATAACCACGATTACAGTTATACATGACATCAATTTGGCTGCGGCATATTGTGATGAAATTTGGGTGATGCAAGATGGTCAACTGATCAGCCAAGATAAACCACAACAAGTGATTTCCAATACCATGATGAAAAAAGTTTTTGATGTTGATGTGAATATTGCTTTTCATCAAAACCAGTTGTTACCGATCATCAGCAATCCAATTTAATAAAGATTATAGACAAGGTTAAATCATATGAAAAATCAGAGCAAGGCGATAATACAGGCACGAACCTTATTGAGAAATCAAGAAAAAGCGGTGCTTTCAACTCACTCGGTGAGCAAGACAGGTTACCCATTTGGTTCAGTAACAACGTACATGACTGATCACCAAGGCCACCCTATTATTTACATCAGTCATCTGGCTCAACATACAAGGAACATCAAAGGAAACCCCAAATTGAGTTTGTTGGTCAGTGAGGACAATGAGAACGACATCAATGCAGGTGCCAGGTTGACTTTATTAGGTACTGTTGAACTGGTTAATAATGAAGAACTTGAAGAAATTACTGATAAGTTTTATTTGAAATTTCCAGAAAGCAGGGCATATCAAGAGACTCATGATTTTAAATTCTACCGAGTTAAAGTTGAACATGTCAGATATATTGGTGGGTTTGGACAAATTCATTGGTTGGACTTGAATGACTTTTTGTTGCCCGAACCGAACTGGAAAGAAAATGAAAGGCCAGCCATTGAGCACATGAATGAAGATCATGAAGATGCGATGATACTTATGTGTTCTTATTATAAAAACTTTGAAGCTGAGCACATTGCCATGACACATTTATATGCTGATGGTTGTGTACTGAAAGCTAATAACAAGTTGAACTTCTTTTTGACATATTCAAAGTTAATAGAAAGACCTAATGATATTCGCACCAGATTGGTCGAAATGACTCAGTTAGCAAGATCTCAAAATTAATTTTTAAAATCCGAAAACATCGTTTTTTACTTGAACCAGAAAAACACAGTGGACATGACCAAAATTATCAATGATGTCCACTGTGGTTTTTTTAAGTTACTCAAAATCAAGTAAAGACTTCTGCCAGTTAATTAGGTTACTTACTTAATCAAATCCATCACGAAAGATAAGGTCATTTTCATCTATGAATATAGCTCGAAGTTGTTTGTCTCTGTCCATGGTTAAATTGCAAGGGTTGCTGTCATCAATACACTGTTCTCTGCTGCTTTGCCAACCATCAAAGAGACTACCAGCATCTGGACTAGCGACCAGAATCAAATCTGTACCTAATGGATAGTTAGAGTCGCATTGGCTGATACAAGATATACCTTGTGAGCCACTGACTATACCAGTTCCTGAGCCTTCGACAGAGATATTCAACTCTACATTTGGACCACCTCGTTGGTATAAATAGATTTCTGAAGGTCCTGGGTGGTTAGCTATATTCGTGAATTCATGCGAACCGTTAAAAACAACGCCCAGTAATGGTGGAGAAACCGACATGTCTTCTACCACATCAGAGGTAATGATACTGGTGGTGATGTCACTGACCTGAGTTCCATTTAATTGCTGCGAAATGATCGAAGTTTCACCTGTGAAGTTATCGAATAGGAATACATCATTGGTTGGGTCGTTGTCTCCGCCTAGCGGTGATGTACCTAGCGCTTGATAGCTGACATACCGTCCAGAATTAGATAAGTTGGCTTTTTCAAAAGGTGCAACGGTTACTAACCCAGGCATAGGCAGCCCATTTGCATCTTGGGTGATGAGCTGAATGAGTTCAGTTGTGGTGTCATAAAGGAATAATTGGTCATCACTGGCATTACTGTAATCATTGTTGGTTAGATTTTGTGCTTGTGATGAGAATAAAATGGTTTCACCATCATCTGAAATACTGGGACTAAAAGTGTCATCATTACCACCCGTTCCAGCGGTGGTTTGACTGACACGGGTGATGTTACCATCAGGCCAACTGGCCAGAAAAACATCAGAAAATTCGTTGATATCACTGGCGATCAAATCAGTGGCACTGGAGGTGAAAACAATCTGTGTATCAATGGCTGTGTTAGAAATATCGGCAGAGCCACTAGAGCCTGATGCGGCTTGACCAGATGAATTGGTACTGATCAAAGTAAAAGTATTGGTATTCAAGTCATATAAATAAACATCCGTTTGATTATTCGTGTCATTGTTGAC
>CALLLZ010000383.1 GCA_938008005.1 uncultured Marinicella sp.
GAGCTTGGACTCTGGCACTGTGATCATTGAGTTGATGTCGAAATTGGCTCCATTACATGTTGAAAATACCAAAGCGTTGGTCCGCCAAGGCGTTTTTGATAACACCAATTTCTATCGAGTTATTGATGGTTTTGTAGCACAAGGTGGCCCTTTATTTCAGTCGGAATCTGATATGAAGCCCCTTACCAAGGGAGAATATACCATTGCCAGCGAATTAACCACTGATGTTGACTTGGGTAATGATTACATCAGCTTTGACCAGCAAGATGGTTTTGCTGATGAGACAGGTTTTATTAATAGTTTTCCGGTTGGTCGAGATCTAAGTAGTGGTGAAAGTTGGTTGTTACATTGTTATGGTGCTTTAGGTATGGGTAGAGCCAATGATTTGGATTCTGGTGGCACAGAACTATACATAGTTAATGGTGGCGCACAACGTTATTTGGATCGGAATGTCACAGTTTTTGGTCGGGTTATTGATGGCATGTCACATATTCAAGCCTTGCAAAGGGGAAGTGATCTTAATGGTGCTGTTGATTTAACAGGTAAAAATGTGATTCGATCGATAAAAGTAGCTGCCGATCTACAGCATGATGAAATTAAGCAAATAGAAATCATGCATTCAAATTCAGGTGCTTTTAAAAAGTTACTCAAAGCAAGAAAAAATCGCACAGGAGATTGGTTTGTTTATCAGCATGATTACATGGATGCTTGTGGGGTGCCAATTCCTGTTCGCTTGAAATAATAGGTCTATGCTCTTAAAAATTAAAATATCAAATAGGCTTTAAATATTATTTCGCCAATCTCCGAAATGACACGGTTGCGTTCTGCAAAAGATAAGTCAGTTTGCGTCAAATAAATACTGATGATAATGGGTTTTCGTTTTGTGTTCCATACTAAAGCAGTAATCCCTCGTGAACCATGTGCCCCGGCACCAGTGCGGTCAGCAATAATCCAATCTTGAGGTAGCACTGATCGAAGCAGTTGACCTGAGATTGTGTTATTTTTCATCCAAGTTGTTAGTTGTGATTGAGCGTTTTCAGTGAGTACCTCACCAAGTAAGATTGTATTGAGCGTCTGGACCATGGCATTTGGCGTGGTGGTGTCGCGAAGGTCGTTAATTTTTGCTTCATTCAAATCTGGTTCGAAACGATCAAGCCGTGTGACGTTATCACCTATAGACCGAAGAAAGTCTGTAACTCCTTTAGGTCCGCCTATATGTTGCAAAACAATATTGGCCGCTGTATTGTCACTGGTTAGCATAGTTGCTTCACACGATTTTTCTGGTGTTATGGTATTGCCAACTTGTTTTTTTGTTATGGGGGAATAAACAACCAAGTCTTCTTTTTTAATCAGATACTGTGTATTTGCTTTGATATCACCGCCATCCAATTCTTGAAGCATTTTGGCACAGGCGAGAGTTTTGAATGTGCTCATCATCGGGAAACGTTCATTTCCTTTATAGTTCCAATGTTGGTTGTTTTGCGTATCAAAAACTGACACACCAACTCTTCCAGCAATATTTTGTTCAATTAAAATAATGGATTCTTCAAGTGTTTTCGCTGATACAAATGAGGAACAAAGTAAAATGCAGCATCCAAAAAGTGTTTTTTTCATCATATTATTACAGCGTATAAGTTTAAATATTAAGGCATTGTATTCGGCACATTGCATTAAGTTTTTGCCTCAGGACATTGAATGAAATATTTCTGCCATGATTTTAAGTATTGTATACATCAATCAATATTACGATGAAAATCGTTAATACTGTGAGTGTAAGTAGTCATGAGTGATATAAAAAAATGGTTTTTAAATTGATAAAGTTTGTATGAATTTTTGGCGCGAAATGAGATTGGCACCCATAGATTCTAGATGAGGGTTATGAATTTGACAGTCCAATAATTTAATATCATGGCTTATCATATGCTTGCATAAGCCATACATGGCGTATTTAGAGCCATTTGTTTGGATAGAAAACATGGATTCGCCACAAAATATTTGACTGACTTTAACACCGTATATACCGCCGGCTAATTGACCATTAATTTCGACCTCTAAACAAAAGGCATGACCAGCTTTGAACAGCGCAGTGTAGGCTGCAATCATTTCAGGATGTATCCATGTGCCTTTATCTTTTCTCGAGATTTGGGCACAATGTTCAATAACAGTGGTGAAATTGCGGTTGAAGTGAAACTCTGGTTGATTTTTTTTTATGGCAGATTTTAGACTTCTGCTGATGTGTAATTGATCAGGAGCCAAGACCATGCGATCAGAAGGACACCACCACATAATGGGCTCACCTTTTGAATACCAGGGAAAAATACCCAGGCTATAAGCTTGGATCAACCTTTGGGTGCTTAAATCCCCTCCGCAACACAATAAACCATCTGGGTCAACCAATGCTTTTTCTGTATTTGGAAACTCATCTGATACGTTGAGAAAGGGTAGAATCATGTATAACCTAAATTGTGTTGATTCGTAACGTCAAGCATGTGGCACAGTGTGGCACATGCTTGTAATTCCTTGCACTTGGTATTATTGTTTTTCTTTGGCGTCTAGAAAACGTTCTGCATCTAAAGCAGCCATACAGCCAGAGCCAGCTGATGTAATGGCTTGTCGATAAATATGATCCATTACGTCACCAGAGGCAAAGACTCCTTCAACAGAGGTTTGTGTTGCATTACCTTGTTGCCCAGATTCGACCGTAATATATCCATGTTGCATATCTAACTGACCATCGAAAATTTGGGTGTTGGGTTTGTGTCCAATGGCAATAAATACCCCTTGGACATCAAGAGTTTGTGTGCTGTTGTCTTTGACATTTTTTACCCGCAAAGCATTGACGCCGCTGGCTTCGCCTAAAACTTCATCAACCACATGGTCCCAAACCAGCTCGACATTACCATTCTTGGCTTTTTCAAAAAGTCGGTCTTGTAGTATTTTTTCAGAACGTAATTCGTCACGACGATGCACCAAGTATACTTTGGAAGCGATGTTCGATAAGTACAGGGCTTCTTCTACAGCGGTATTACCGCCACCCACTACAGCCACAGGCTGATCACGGTAAAAGAATCCGTCACAAGTGGCACAAGCAGATACACCTTTGCCTTTGTATGCTTCTTCAGACTCCAGTCCTAAATACATGGCACTTGCGCCTGTAGCGATAATCAATGCGTCGCAGGTGTATGTCGCTTGGTCACCATTTAATGTAAATGGAGCTTGTTTTAAATCCACTGTATTGATGTAATCAAAAACGACTTGGGTGTCAAATTTTTCTGCATGTTGCAGCATCCGAGCCATCAGTTCTGGACCTTGTAAGTCACCGGGATCACCTGGCCAGTTTTCTACTTCTGTTGTTGTCATCAATTGACCGCCTTGCTCTAATCCAGTAATGATAACGGGTTTTAAGTTAGCGCGAGCAGCATATACAGCAGCAGAATAACCGGCAGGGCCAGAACCTACGATGATGAGTTTGTGGTGTTCTTGTTTCATCTGTTTGATCCGAAAATTAAAAGATGAAATCATATACCTAAGAGCAGCCAATGTAAATTAGATTAAATAAGTCATGATGATTGGTTTTTTCAATGGAGTGATTGGAAAAATATATCGATATGAGTTATATGTACATTTGTATTTGTAGACTTTTTAGAAGGGCTGTCAATATTGTTACGTAATTAGGCACCTCTATTAATCCTGAGGTAGCACATAATTAATAGAGTTATCCAATTCTGTGATTAGTGCTAATAAATCGTTTGTTGTCCAGATGGTGATTAAGATAAAATACGGGCGCAATATCAAAAACACAACTATGGTGTCGTGTTGATCAGACGATTGACTTAAGTTTAAACAAGTTCAATCATTTAAAATGACCTTTTGTGGGGACGCAGAAAGATGAAAATTGGGATACCCAAAGAAACCAAAACACTGGAAGGCCGAGTGGCATTGGTACC
>CALLLZ010000384.1 GCA_938008005.1 uncultured Marinicella sp.
GTCCCAGTGACTTAGGGCGTTCTCGCGAAGGTTTTATTGAAATCATAGAAATGGGTGAACTGACAGGAGAGGCCGCTGCTTTTGTTAACCAAGGAAATGTAGGCGTCCCTGATAACTGCGCTGGGATTGAAGCAGCCTGGCAAAGCAATGGGATTTGGGATGTGGCATCTGGTGCTGATTTAAATGAGAATATTAACCCCAGCACAGGTGGTTTAATGGCCGAGGCCAACCTGATCAATGTGGCCGAAGGTATTAATTTTCCTATACCTACTGTGGCTTTAAGTGACTTTTTTGCCGATGGCAGCATAGCACATACTGATCCAGGTGATATTAGCTTGTCTTTGAACGCTGCTGAACCCCAAGCCACTGTAATCACCGATGATAAAACATATCAACTGGCTTTTGATTCTGGTATTGATGCAGTCAGTGCGGTACTGATGACTGAGAAACTGACAGGTTCATTCGCCATTGATAGCGTGGTAGCAGGTAAGAGTCAAGCCATGTTTATTCAGCCAACACGACGGTTTTACATCGGTGAACAAGGCAATAACAATCAGCCTCCCTATAACCAGATGAATGATCAAAATATGATTTGTTCTCTATTAGGATCAACAGGAGAAGTCAGTCCATATGGTGGTACTTTGGTCAGTGCTGCTTTTTGGAGTCGCGACTCACAATTAAATTTTGTCACTGATGCACCCACACCATGTCGGCCACCACCAGGAGGGTTTAGGAATCTACCCGGTATTTGTGACAATGTTTCAGTTTGGGAAATTAGACCCGAAGGCACAAACATTCCATCAAATTCAGCACTCACTGGTTCAAACAATTCATTTTTGTCTTTAGTAACTTTTGCGGAAAATGGTTTTTTTAACATGAACTTTATTAATACCAGGCCTTTGTTAGCTAACGATATCAACACCAACGAAGAAGTACAACTGATTGGCCTGCCTGTTATTGGCATCACCTTACAGCAAGCCACGAATGCAAATGCTGGAGCAGGCTTATTAGCTCAATACGGTGCCAGCCAACGTATTATGTCTAGCGTAAGAGTGTTTGAACAAACTGAATCACTTAATTACGAACCAGTCACCACATCAACTCAAGTATGCAAATGATCGAGCACAATTAATGAAATTGATGAAGTTTTTCAGATTTTAAAAAAGCGAAATGGGCCCCTTAAACGTCGGCCCAAACAAACCAAAACTTTGTTTTGGTTACCTCGATGGACTTGCAATCACTTTGTAAGTCCATTTTTTTAACAACACAACCTAACGAAATACAAACCTATGAAAAAAAACAACTTAAAACCATTGTTGGTCTTTTTAACCTTGTGCCTGGTTAACTCAGCTTCAGCTCAACCCAATCTTGAGTTACGAAAAACCTTACTCCAATGCACTGGAGCCGAATTAACAAATTTAGAGCATGGTTATGTTAAGGACTATCAGGTTACAGAAGGCTTAAGTAGCAGCTCTTACTCTGGATTCATTGAACGTACACCTGCAACGGTCACTCACGGCTGCTTTGTGGGAGAGTTGGCATCACAACAATGCGTGGTGATGAACGTCAATACTGACGAATATGAAGCCATGGGCAATTGGAATGACTGGCAAATGCAATGTGTTTATTCCGACCGACCACAAGAAGGTGCTATTGAGAGTAAAGATTCTTACCCATACAAAGCAGATTACATTTCATTGAAAAACATGTTGTATAAATGCGGTCATGACCAAGGTGATCAATATCCATGTCACGAAGGTAGTAACAGCACCCGTTCTGGGATATATCAGAAACAATATTTACAAGACAAAACCATGCTCAGCGTTTGTGCAAACACTGCTTGGGACGCGCCACCAGAAGGACAGTATGTTTACTGTCAATATTACAATAAAAAGAGCAAGAAAAGCTTATTTGGCTTTGAGTTCTTACAAGAAAAATAATCCAGTAACGTATTAGGCTGCCGGGTTAATAGCTGGATTGGGTGGGTTTCTCTATCCAATCCACTGCTTGAATATTACCTTAAGGACTTTTAACTGTCACATAACTTGTCACCAAACATTCATCCATCTATGACACCCATGTCATAAAAATACCATAAAATCTCGATTATCCAAAGTAAAGGAGATTCTTATGAAACCCTTAGATTTGATTCAGTCGGTCGATACATCCCTGATTGATAAGCTGTTTTCGGCTAAAAGATATCAACAAATCAGCCCTTTTTGTCGACGTATATCTACCATGGGTGATGGCTTACTTTACTTAATCATAGGTATCAGTTCACTTTTAATCAATGGTTATGATCACTGGTACTTCTGGGCTCTTCTCCTCGCTTTCGTTATTGAAAGACCCAGTTATTATGTGTTAAAAAATTCCTTAAAGAGAAATCGTCCATTCAAGATAATGGCTATCAAAAACCAAATAACACCTTCTGATCAATTCAGCTTTCCTTCTGGTCACACTTCCGCAGCCTTTCTTTTCGCTGTCATCAGTGCAACAGCCATTCCTGTTTTATGGGCTCCACTGATTTTATGGGCAACAACAGTTGGCTTTTCTCGTGTGGTATTGGGTGTTCATTACCCCACTGATATATTGGTAGGAGCTTTAATGGGCATTGGTTTAGCCCAACTCAGCCTGATCATGCTTTGAGAGGTTTCACTTAATCATACTAAGGTTCCAAAACCATGAAAATTTTGTATGGCGTTCAAGGCACCGGAAATGGTCACATAACTCGAGCACGTGTTATGGCCAAAGCCTTACAAGAACAAAATATAGAAGTTGATTATTTATTCTCTGGGCGATCTACCCATCAATATTTTGACATGCAGCGCTTTTCCCATGCTATTTATAAGCGAGGACTGACCTTTGAAATTATAGACGGCCAAATAAAATTTTTTAAAACATTGATCAAAAACAACTTATTAACTTTCAACCGCGAAGTTTCGAATTGTGATTTAAGCAACTATGATTGTGTTTTATGTGATTTTGAACCAATCACAGCTTGGGCTGCAAAAAAGCATGACATACCTATCCTTGGGATTGGTCATCAATACGTATTTGATTATGAGGTACCCAAACAAAAGACCAACTGGTTAAACCAAAAAATATTACATCAGTTTGCTCCTACCAAGCATGTCATGCCACTTCATTGGCATCATTTCAATGCCCCGATTGCGCCCCCAATAATTGAAAATTTTGAACCTATAAAACAAGCAAACAGTGATCATGTATTGGTTTATTTACCTTTTGAAAATCAACAAAAAGCAGTCAACTTATTACAACAGATCACCTCCCACAAATTTATTATTTATACGCCTGACAAACCAGTCATACAAACACAAAATGTGGTTGCTAAGACCTTGTCGAGGCAAGGTTTCCAACAAGATCTCCACAGTTGCGACGCAGTGATTGCAAATGCAGGATTTGAATTGAGCTCCGAAGCCATTAATTTAGGTAAAAAGCTCTTAGTCAGACCGCTGAAAGGGCAATATCAACAGCATGCCAATGCACTGGCTCTTGACACACTTAAATATGGTCATATCATGAACGAAATTACTATCAAGAATATTCAAAAATTTTTAGTCAGTGAAAAGCGTGTCAAAATACAATTTCCTGATGTAGCGAATCATATAGTCAGCTGGCTCAATGCTGGTTTTCCAACCCGCAATAACGATTGGTATCAATCACTTTGGAATAAAGTAACAGTCATTAGAAATTAAAATTTAAAGAAATCATAATTCATTGATATGTCTTTGTTTCGCTTTACATGTCACCAAAACTTAATAAAATCGCCATAAACATTTAACCTGAAACAACTACACTGATGCACATTTATATAGTTCAGAAAACTTTATGTATCGCACTCAATTAATTAATTTGCTCCGGGAATTTTGTTTGATTTCAAACAAACACCACAGCTTTCAAAGACTTTTGAATAATACCGATTATAGAAACCATTCTCTCTCGGTCGCAATTACAGAAAACAACAGCAAGAAAATGTCAGTTTTAGTCGATCAAATTAAAACCATTGGTGATCTGTTAAACCACCAGTTTGATGTAGAACTAACCAACAAAGTACAACTAAAATCACTGAAAAAGCAACGTTTTGGTCAAATAGCTTTGGCTCTCTCAGGGCTTTTATTTATCGCCACGTCCGTGGCTATAGTTGAAGAAATCAAACATCAAAGGAACAACACCCATCAAACCGACTGACCCTCTCCTTTAAATGCCTGCAGAATATACTTGGCTTTCTTTTGTGATTTCATCTCTTCCAACTCCAACCAAATCAATCCATCTACACAATGATTAAAAGTAGGATCCGTGGCAAAGTTAATAAAACCTACTCCACCTTGTTGACACAAATCAGTGTATTGTTTAAATAACACCGGCAACTTAACTCCTGCCTCTCGCATGGCTTTTAAAAGCAGTTTTTGTGCCAATTTTTGTTCTACTTTATTAACCAAAGGTCCAAACTCATATGGATGATGAGCCTCTGCAGCCGGTACAGAACTTGGTCGTGGATAATATGTAGCATAATGGTTAACCATTTGATTCAAAATTTCTGCTGGATAATTACCTGGAATAGTAACGGCACCAAATAAATATTTAATTCCTGGATGTGCGCGCAATACAGCACCAATCCCATACCATAAATATTCCAAACCACGCAGCCCCCAATACTTAGGTTGCACAAAACTTCGGCCCAATTCTAAAGTAACATTGGCTTTCGCCTTAAAACCAGAGTCAAATTGGTACAACGCTGAACAGTACAAGCCAGATAAGCCATGTTGTTGAACGATTTCTCCACAAAAACCTAAGCGGTAAGCACCTACTACCTCTAACTCTTTGTCATTCCATAACAACAAATGTTTGTAATATAAGTCATAGGAATCTAAATCAACTTGTGCCCCTGTTCCCTCATTAACCATCCTGAAAGACAATTCTCGTAGCCTACCTATTTCCTGTATCAATAATGAGTCAGGTTGATAGTCCATCAGAAAAATTCGCATCCCGTCTTGAGTTACACCAATCGGCGTCATTTGTTTTATCTCAGCATGTAATCGTCTGCTCTGTACCGGGTGAGCTATTGATGCAGTGGTTTTAAATTGACTGCGTTTTTTAGATAAGCCAAATAAGTGTTTTTTAAATTTCTTGGCCAAAACTTTTCGTTTTAATCCCAGCTGCTGCCAATGACCAGGTTCAATCAAATCACCCGCTATGAACTCGATGACATTGTGTTTTTGCTTATACATTTCATGGATCAACATTAAAGTACTCAGTGGTTTGTATATCATTGAAGCCGCATAAAAAGTAGCTGAATTTCGCGAGTCTATAAATATGGGTGATATTGGTGTTTGGTTGTGCTCAGCTATCTTGATAAAACCAGATTTCCAGGTACCATCTTTGATCCCTTTAGCGGTGATTCTCGACACCTCCCCTGCTGGAAAAATGATCACAGCTTGCTTTTGCTGTAGTGCATTGTTGATGTTATTGATGTTATTCTTATGATGGGCTTTGCGGCTGATGTTATCAACTGGTAGAAATAATTCTTTGATCGGCTCTATGGTTGATAATAATGGAGTTGCTATGATCTTAACGTCAGGCCTGATTCCATAAATCATTCGCATTAAAGCCAAACCATCCAATGAACCAATCGGATGATTAGCAACAATCATCAAACGCCCTTCGGCTGGAATTTTGGTTAAGTGATGATTGGATATTTTATAGCCAAAATCAAATTCTTTAAGAATCGCTTCTAAAAATAAAAAGTTCTTTAAGTGTTGATTGGAAGTAATAAAAGCATTGATTTCTTCGGTATGTAAAATTTTTTCTAACAATTTAAATAATTTTTTATACTTGACCAATTTAGGTGCCAATTCAGGATAATGAGTTTGAATGCTTTTTTGAATATCCAACATCTATAATGCCTGCAAATCAATCATTTTATAAGCTAGGTTTTAAGGAAATGTGACAGTTATGTTATCAATTGATGACATCGCAACATTTTCACTCAAAACTTCTTTACTAGACAGGTATAATGTTCAACATTTAATATCAACAGGGTTATTTATGGGTAACATTATTTCCGACATGCTCGGCAGGTCGCCAGTTGAACCTTTACAACAACACATCAAAACCGCGTATCATGCAGCGACATTATTGCCTGATTTATTTAAGGCAGCCAATTTAAATGACTGGGTCAAAGTAGATGAAATAGCCGATCAAATTAAGCAACTGGAAAATGAAGCTGATGACATGAAAAATAACATCCGAGCTAATTTACCAAAAAGTTTATTCATGCCTGTTCCAAGGCAAGATCTACTCGAACTGGTATTGGTACAAGATAAAGTGGCCAATCTCAGCAAACAAATTTCAAGCATGATTCAAGTGCGTAAATTGCAAGTCCCTGCAAGTTTGTACAATAAATTCCTTGAGTTCGTGGAACGCTGTGTGGATGCCGCTAAAAAAGCCAAGCAAAGTGTCAATGAATTGGATGAATTATACACATCAGGTTTTCGCGGTGCGGAAGTCAAAATAGTAGAAAAGCTGATTGCTAAATTGGACAAAATAGAAACCGAGACTGATGGCATGCAACACGATTTACAAACCAAAGTATTCTCAATGGAAAATGATTTACCACCGGTTGAAGTGATGTTTTTATATAAACTAATTGATATGACAGGCGATGTGGCAGACCAAGCAGAACGCATTGGACGCCGTTTAGAATTGTTGTTAGCTAAATAGGGGAAGTACTGATGGAATTTGAATTATCTTATGGTTTAACTTATGTCATTTTGGCAGGCGTTTTTGGTGGCTTTATGGCTTGGGGTATTGGAGCCAATGATGTGGCCAATGCCATGGCAACTTCGGTGGGCTCAAAAGCCATTACCATAAAACAAGCCATTATCATTGCTGCCATTTTTGAATTCGCTGGCGCCGTATTGGCGGGTGGTGAAGTCACATCAACCATTCGTAAAGGTATTATCGATACCGCTTCAGTGGCAGAAACGCCGGAGTTACTGATATTTGGAATGCTGGCTTCATTATTAGCTGCTGGCTGCTGGTTGTTATTGGCTTCCAAAAAAGGCTGGCCTGTATCAACCACCCATTCTATAGTGGGTGCCGTGGTTGGTTTTGCTGCTGTTGGCATTGGCACTGAGGCCATTAAATGGAGTAAAGTTGGTGACATAGTAATGAGTTGGGTCATTACACCCGTGATAGCAGGATTTCTTGCATTCTTAATTTTCCAAACAGTACACCATTTAATCTTAAAACAAAAGGATCCACTGGGAAAAGCCAAACGTTATGTACCTTTTTATATGTTTATTACGGCTTTTGTACTCACTTTAGTAACGATTAAGAAAGGGCTTAAACATGTAGGATTAGAGCTTTCTGACCCACAGGCATACACCTACGCAGCCATTGCTGGCGTGTTGGTGGCATTGATTGGTGCATTCTTTATCTCAAAGATAAAAGTGGATAAAGAAAAAGAAAAAGATTCCCATTTTTATACCGTAGAACGCGTATTTGCAGTTTTAATGGTCATCACAGCTTCTGGTCTGGCATTCGCACATGGTTCTAATGATGTGGCAAATGCAATTGGACCTGTAGCGGCAATTGTTTCAACCGCTCAAAGCGGTTTTGTTGCTGCTAAAGCAGGCGTCCAAACTTGGATTCTGTTATTAGGCGGTATAGGTATCGTCATTGGTTTAGCCACATATGGCATCCGCGTCATCAGGACGGTTGGACAGAAAATCACTCATTTAACACCCTCACGTGGCTTTGCGGCTGAATTGGCTGCATCAACAACCATCGTGGTGGCATCTGGAACGGGTATGCCCATTTCTACCACCCAAACTTTAGTTGGTGCGGTTTTAGGTGTTGGCATGGCGCGAGGAATCTCGGCAATTGACTTAAAAGTAGTGCGCAACATCTTTGCATCTTGGGTTATAACCATTCCTGCTGGAGCCAGTTTATCGATTATTTTCTACTTTATCCTTAAAGCAATATTTGGTTGATTTATTCGATCCACCTATGAGTCAAAGCCCGTTCGATGTAACGGGCTTTTTTTATCAGAAATCATGTAACATTACCTGACATGGAAAATAACGAAAAAAATGCACTATCCATCACAGAGCTCTATTTTGAGCTATCTAACACAGGAGATTTACCAACCATTAAAACCTTATTCATTCCTGATGCCACCTACAGTTCGGCTAACACAGGTTTATACTATGGAAGGATCGAAATCATGAAAATGATGGATACATTTTTCAACTCATACAAAAGCCTAAACTGGGAAATAAATTCCATTACGGCATTGAATAAATATATCGTTGAAGTTAATTTTACTTGTAGCAGCATAGATATGTCAGATCAAGCCATTAAACGAACTGGAGTTGAGCGAATTGTTGTTGTAGAAGGCTTAATCAGGCACATAGAAGTGCGCTAAATTGCTGATTAGTTTCATAAACTTTAAATTTTTATTACCAAAACACCTGATAATAATTTCTTGACCATACAACTGGTCAATTTAATTCACCAGTTGTCACAGTTAAAAAATTAACCATTGAATAATGTCACCTTAGTTTGGTCTACATGGAAGCGTAGATACATAAGTATTTTGTGGAACTGTTGTATTATAGAAAGCGCTGGTCAGGCTATTTTCACAATGAGCAAAAGTGACGCCGCAAACTGTTGTATAACTTACAGTGGCATTACTGGTGTTAGAAAAAACCAGTTTTCCACAAAATGGCATGCGTGCGGGTTCATATGGACGCTGGGTAGCAGGCTCATATGACCCTTGATTATGATGGTTATAATG
>CALLLZ010000385.1 GCA_938008005.1 uncultured Marinicella sp.
AAATGTGTTCAGGACCAATGTATTCGTTTTGGTTTAAACTGACAATTACGGGTGTTTCACACTCCAATGATTGCAGAAGATTCATGTAATAGTTAACCGTGCATACTGGCTTAGTGTCTTCGTGACGATTAACGCTCCAACTGGCCCAAGCCTTTTTGTTTGCCGGTAACAGAGAAGCATCAGTATGTAAATCCATATGATTCTCAACATAAGGAATACCTCCAAGAGCTTGCTGCTCGTCAGCACTTGGGACTGTCAAAAGCTTTAAAGTAATATCAGTATGGGTCGCAAAAACCACTTGGTCATAGCATGCAGAGCCTTCATCGGTTATCACTTCTACAGTACGATCTGTTCTCTTAACTTGCTTTACAGCGGTATTAAGTTTTACCTCTCCTTGTATGTGATCAGCTATTGCTTTTACATAGCTTTTAGAACCGTTCTTGATGGTACGCCATTCAGGTCTTTTATTTAACTGCAACATTTGATGATTTTGCATAAACTTTAACATAAACACCAAAGGATAGTCTCTGACAGAATCAAAATCTCCTGACCATAGCGCGCTCACCATCGGAATGATGTGTTCATTGATAAAATAATCACTGTAATTGTGACGAGTCAAATATTCATAGACCCCAATTTTTGTATCAGACAGTAACAGCTGTTGAGCATGACCATAGAATCGTTTGATATCCCAAATCATTCGATAGAACTTAGGGTTGAAAATATTCGATTTTTGACAGAAAAGCGTCTTGATACTGGTGGCATTATACTCAAGACCAGTCACCCGATTTGAGACAGCAAAACTCATATCCGAAGGGATAGAGTCAACACCATATTTGACTAACATGGCATTAAAATTTTTATACACATCTTGATTATAAACGATAAAACCAGTATCAACATGTATTGACTTTCCATCAACTTCAACATGTTGCGTGTCAGCATGGCCACCCAAGTAATTGGCTTGCTCATATAAGGTGTAATCGATTTGACCATTCAATTGATCAGCTACCATCAAGCCACTGATACCACCACCAATGATAGCCACTTTCATGATTTCGACCTAATCAATTTTTTTTCTAACAAGCTTTTATTGGGATATTTTAAATCCCAAATTAACCCAACTTTATTCATTAAATACAGTACATAAAAACTCATGTCAAGTTGCCACCATTTAAAGCCCTGTTTAACCGAGCCAGGACTACAATGATGATTGTTATGCCAACCTTCACCTAAAGTAAATATGGCCAAAATAAAATTATTTCGACTGTCATCTTTGGTTTCATATGTTCTGAACCCAAAAATATGCGCCAATGAATTGATGCAATAGGTCACATGTGAAAGCATCACCGTAGAAATAAAATAACCCCAAATCAATATTTGACTCGCACTGGTATTCAACTCAGGAAAATGGTTATGTAAATATCCGCCTAATAAAAACAAACCAGTAGCAAAGATGATTGGAAATACAATATCATATCGATCAATAAAATCTAATTCAGGGTAACGCTTCAAGTCTTTGACATATTTTGACTTGGTCGAAAAATTTTTTTTCATCAAAAACCATTTAATGTGACTGTGCCAAAAACCATCTCGAGGAGAATGACTGTCTTCAGACAAATCTGCAAATAAGTGGTGATGGCGATGATGGGCTGCCCACCAAATAGGCCCTCTTTGGGTAGCAGTGGCACCAATAACAGCAAAAATCCCTTGCACTAAACGTGAAGTTTTGAATGATTTGTGAGAAAAATAGCGGTGATAAAAAGCCGTTATAGCAAACATTCTCAATAAGTATGAGAACATACACACCAAAAATGCAATCCATGACACACCGACCACAAACACCAATAAACAGGCCAAATGTATGGCTATGAATGGAATGATTCTGGCCCAATCAATCGCATTGGAATCAGGCAATAACTCAACTTGACTTTTAGAATTATCAAACCATTTGGTGAAAAATTGCTTCATTCAATTTGTACAAAAATAAAAATGACAATAGTATCAATTGTTGGTGAAAAAACTGTGAACAATTCAGCTTTCAAAAACACATGCTCACATCATATTGACATTATATCTTCTATTATTAAGTTTCTAATAAACCTGAAACATCTTATGAAAACAATTACTGTTGTTTTATTGGCATCACTAATTTTATATGCATGCACCCAATCACCAAAGTTAAAACCCAATCGAACAGCAGAAAATTATTTCTCTCATTTAGCAAATACACCGTCAACAACTGAAAATGATGTAGAACTGATATTTGGAAAAATATTTTCTGATTTCAAACAAGGTGCTACAGAAACCAATATCAGATCTGTATATGCCAATAAAATGTATTTCAATGACACTTTTAAAATCATTGAAGACCTTGATGAACTGGTCATTTACATGTTTGAATCCGCTGAACAGGTAAACAGCACCACAGTAGAAATTTTAGATGTCATGCGCAGTGAACATGATTATTTCATTCGCTGGTCGATGAAGATGGAATTAAATATAAAAGGCAAAAATATTTTTTCACACTCGATTGGTATGACTCAATTGCGATTCAACGAATTTGGCAAAGTGGTTTTTCAACAAGATTTTTGGGATTCATCTGAAGCTTTCTTTGAACATTTACCATTAATGGGCCGATTCGTTAAAAAAGTCAAATCCATGCTATAACTACATCATGAAAAAACTCAGTCTCATCACTTTATTATTTTGTTCTGCATGGGTTCAAAGCAAAGAATATCTCCCCCAATCAATAACGCATAATAAGGTTAAATTTATCCGTTGTAACGACTTCACACTTAGGTATGGTTTCATTATAAAGGTGGCTGTCATTGGTTGGTACGCACCTGAATGCAAGGAAAAATCTTTGCTTGAATCAAATGATAAAATTCTGCGTTTTCATTATTTCAAAAATGTCAAAGCTGATTTTTTTAAACAAAGTGCTGAAGAATATTTTTTTCTTAATCTAGACATTCAAGAACACCAAGCTCTGAAAGGGGCTTTAAATGAATTTAACAACGGCTATACAAATATTAAGTCAGGTGACTTTTTTCAATTAATCCATACCAATAAAAAGAATTTAAGTTTATATAAAAATAATGATCTATTGGTTTCTACTGATAATAATGAAATAGCAAAAAAATATTTCAACATCTGGTTTGGTAACAAGCCAGTGATTGCCAAACTTAAAAAAGCTTTTCTTTAATAGGAGACCTTTGCTCGATTCGTGAATCAAGTTAAAAAGATTGAAATTTCATTACTCTGCGTTAAAAAACTGACTAATAGCTAGCTATTAGACTGCATTTCTCGCCTTGATTAATAAAATTTCAACTCTTTTTCCCAATGACCCAGAATCAAGCAAAGGTCTCAATAAGTAATATTCGTAGCAAATTGAATTAAAGCCGGCTATTGACAAAGCCTATAAATCATTCCGTAATCCCAATTCATAAGGATAAGGAGATAAGTACTTTTGATTCAATAGGTACTCGATGTTATGAAGTTCAACATAATGTTTAAGCATAGTTACTGGTACAATTAAATTTATCTTTTGATCTTTATATCGATCAATTGATTTAAGTATTGATGATTTAGCTTCAGAAGGCAGTTTAGATTTAAGAAAACCCAACATATGCATCAATACATTAACATGGTTGTTAATTTTGGCGATATAGCTCAAACATTCTGTAAATAACCTAAAATATTCCGTTGAAATATCATCTATAGGCTTAACACCTGCTTGGGCGACCAACTGTCCCAGTTTTCTATAATCTGCTTCTGAATGAGCTTGCAGTAAAAATTTATACCTGGTGTGAAACTCCACTATTTTCTTTGCTGTAGGTTGGGACAATACATTTTCACGCCAATCATGGTTAGCAAAAACGCGAATGATAAAATTTTCTCTTAAACGAATGTCATTCAATCGACCGGCCTCTTCCATAGGCATCAATGGATGGTGTTCTTTTAATTTATAAGCAAATGCGCCCATAGCAGGGTTGGTTTCTGGCATACCGTTTTGATTATAAACTTTGACCCTAAAAACACCACAACTGGGTGATTTTTGCATAAAAATATAACCACAAAGATCATCAAGTTCAGGCGCCCGTTTTTCTGCCAATGCGTACAATTCTTCGGTATAATCTTTACTCTGATCTGTTACATTCTTAACACGAATTTGATTGTTTTCATTAACCAATCGTATCGGCTCTCTGGGTACCCCCATACCTATTTCCAACTCAGGACAAACAGGAGTAAAGTCGAACCATTTCGATAAAACCTCGCTACAAAATGGTGAATTTTTATGTGAGCCATTAAACCTGACTGCTTGACCCAACAGACAAGCACTGATACCTACTTTAATTTTTTTCAATGCGAATATAACAAACCTAAAAATTTATATTAAATTATATGGTGTAAAAGTTTTGTAGAAAAACTTAATTTTTATCTCAGTATAGTGATGACATTCATCATGTTGAGTTCATTTTTTGCTAACTTATCATTATAGGCCCAAAAGATTATGCAAGCCGGGATCATACGTTCAATAAGTATATTCTTTTACATGATTATGTGATTGACAGCATTTAACTTTGGCCGTGACAATCAAAACCATACACTACACGGTTTTCTATGACTGTCGCACAGAATCAACATTTTTGTGTTGAGGAAAGTCCTCTTCCACCTGTTCAGTTGTTGCATCCGCAAATCTTGCTATATATCAATAATGTTTGACTTTAAATATGGTCGATGCTTTCTTATTGATCAAATTAAACAAGTCAATTCTTTATTGTTCAGCCGTTCACTTTTGGGGGTTTCTTTTTGCCCTTCCAAATGCTTTAGGTTTACGCTTTCCTGAGCCATTTGGCTTGCTGTTGCGACGATTTTTTCGTTTTGGCTTAACACCCCTGGCATCATTCGAATCATGCTTCGATTGTTTCTTAGCCTCACCTACTTTTTGGATCTCGCTTTTTCGACCACACAATCTACCATTCCAAAGAATGTCCATAATTTCCTTGGGCATATCAGCAGGCAAATCTACAGTGGTTATTTGATCGTAGATATCAATTTGACCGATATATTGACGATCTAATTCTGCTTCATTACAAATCATGCCAACAATATTACTTGGCTTAACACCTTGTTCACGACCCACTGCCAACTGAAACCTTTCCATTTCTATTTCTGGATGATCATTCAATCGAACTGGAGTTGGGTCAACAAAATCATTGGCAGCATTTCTTTTTTGGCGACTATGAGGCTTTCCTGGATCACTCTCATTACCGGTTGTTTTAATGCCTTTATTACGTTCATGTCTTTCACCCTTACTTTCTGTCAACAGCATCCCTTTATCACCATGAATCATATATGCCAATGCAGCAGCAATTTTTTTGGGATCAAAATCAGTTTCCATTTCGAATTCATCCACCAATTGTTGATAAATGGATAAATCTTTAGAAGCCAAAGTTTCGTTGATTTGATTCTTGAAACGCTGCATCCGGTTATCATTGATATCAGCAACGGTTGGGATATTCATTGGCTGAATCGGTTGATTGGTGGCTTTTTCTATCATGCGCAACATGCGTTGTTCTCGTCTTGAAATAAATAAAATGGCCTCACCAGAACGACCTGCCCTCCCCGTTCTCCCAATCCTATGTACATATGATTCCGTATCATAAGGAATGTCATAATTAATGACATGGCTGATTCTTTCCACATCAAGACCACGTGCCACAACGTCAGTGCCGATCAACACATCTATTGCACCCTTCTTCAATTTAGCGACCAAACGTTCACGCTGCTTTTGTATCATGTCGCCATTCAAAGCTTCGGCAGAAAACCCCCTTGCTTGGAGTTTCTCAGCCAACTCTTCAGTAGCCATTTTTGTCCTTACAAATATTAAAACACCGTCAAAGTCTTCAACTTCTAAAACCCGAGTCAAAGCTTCTAACTTTTTCAACCCACTCACCATCCAGTATCTTTGATTGATGTTCTTAGCAGTGGTTGTTTTGGTTTCAATCTTGATATCAACCGGTTTGTGTAAATGATTGACAGCTACTTTTTTCACTTCTTTTGGCATCGTAGCTGAAAACAATGCAATTTGGCGATCTTTGGGTGTATGACTTAAAATCCAATCTACATCGTCGATAAAACCCATTCGCAACATCTCATCAGCCTCATCTAATACCAAAGTACTTAATTGATCTAATTTCAAAGTTTTTCGGCGCATATGATCCATCACACGCCCAGGTGTTCCGACCACAACTTGCACACCACGTTTTAATTGTTTCAATTGAATGGTATAACTTTGACCGCCATATATCGGCAACACATGAAAACCATTTATATGACGTGCATATGATTGAAATGCTTCTGCAACTTGGATAGCCAGTTCTCGTGTCGGTGTCAAAACTAAAACCTGAACATGAGATGTTTGCATGTCTAAATTTGACAAAATAGGCAGTGCAAAGGCAGCAGTTTTACCGGTACCTGTTTGTGCTTGACCTAATACATCTTTACCTGCAATTATTGCTGGTATACTGGCCGCTTGAATCGGTGATGGTTGTTCATAACCGTTTTCTTTAACTGACTTAAGAACGTCTGATGACAAGCCTAAATCATCAAATTTTTGTTGGTCGTTGTTTTGTGACTTGTTAGATTGCGACATAATTTTGAAAAATAGCTAGATGCATTAAAAAAAGTGTGCGGATTATAAAGCATGACACCCCAAATAGCACAGCAAAGCTGTGTTATCGCTTAAAAGGTGTTAGGTTTGATCTATTTAGTTAGTATGTCAGTTACAGTTTGCAAGCATAGAGTCACCTTGATACAACTGTAAGACTTTTCTATCCATTACTTTGTACCATAATGGTGGAATATATGCCAATAAAAACATACCCATATAGCCAGTGGGAAGTTGCGGCGCTTCTTCAAAATGTCTCAAACTTTGATAATGTCTGGCAGGATTCGCATGATGATCTGAATGACGCTGCAGATGAAACAATACTAAATTCGAAACCAAATGGTTTGAGTTCCATGAATGCCAAGGTTCACAGCGTTCGTATTTACCTTCTGCACTTTTTTGACGTAACAAACCATAATGCTCAATATAATTAGCGCTGGTCAATTGCCACCAAACGATCGGTGCGTGCAGCAAAATGATCAACAAAGCAAACCAGCCAAATGCGATAGTTGCAACTGTACAAATAGCCATTGTCATCAAGTATGAATGAAGAATCTGATTATCAGTTGAGTACCAAGACAACCCGTTCCTAGATAATCGTTGGGTTTCAATATTCCAAGCTCTCTTTAGTCCACCAGGATATTCTCTGAGCGCAAATCGGTAAATATTCTCACCCATTCGGGCACTGGCGGTATCTTCTGGTGTGGCAACTTGTCTGTGGTGGCCAGCATTGTGCTCAATATTAAAATGTCCATAAACACCACTTGCCAGTGCCAATTTAGCCAAATTTTTACTCAATCGATCTTTCTTATGACCTAACTCATGACCAAGATTAACAGCCAAACCACCAAAAACCCCCAAGGTAAACAACAAGACAAATTGCATCCACAATTCCAAAGGCTGGCTGACCATGAAATACAAAGTATAGAAGAACACAAAAAAATGTATTGGAATCATTAGATACAGCACCCAATTATAAAAAACCGAACGTTCCAAATCCACAACCTCTGTTTCACTCGGGTTTGACTCATCTGTTGAAAAGACCAAATCTAGAATTGGAATAATTAAATATATAAATACCAAGGGAACAAAAACCAAAATGGGTTGTTGCAACTGTTGGTATAAAACTATACCTGTTAAACCTACCAACGGTAAAAGTGTAGAGAGTATCCAAAGATATTTTTTCGGTTTTTGTGGTTTCATTTCAATTTATTAAACAAGTTCAATGATCAAGGTTATTATCATAACAACTGACTGATCGATCGGTCAATTTTATTAATAAAAAAACCTTAAATAACTTGATAAACGCTTTAAAAATAAATAAATTACGTCATATTCAAGGCTTGTCTTCTCAGAACATTCAGAAAAATTGAAGGATTGATCCCAATACTGTAGAAGCTTTAATAAATTTCCTGTAAATCTATCCTCAGATTAACATTTTACGCTAAGATATTAACTAAGACTGTACACCACTTGAAATATCTGAATTAACTC
>CALLLZ010000386.1 GCA_938008005.1 uncultured Marinicella sp.
AACCCGCCAATAAACACACTGTTGTTATAAATATTATTTTTTTTAACATATACTTAATTTATGAACATGATATTTCGAATGACAACGCCTCAGACATCGTTGGTCCAAAGACATTATAGTTTCCAGTGGAACCATCTGGAAATTCAACAGTGAAAGTGGAACCTGATTCGTATCTTCTTAAAAAACTTTGTAATCCAGCTCCAGCAGCTGTTCTGGCTACCACAAAGGCAGCGTTAGCGTAGCTCATTCTAGCATCTGGCGCCATTGTAGAGCATCCATCTTGTTGCTCAGCTTCTCCAACATAATGAGCGCCACCACCGTTACCGCTACCGACTGGTATATAGTACATACTAATTAACATCATTGGATTTGCAATGACATAACCAGCAACCCTTATTCTCGGCTGTGGTACTGGGACCTCATCTGGGTCACACAGGGACTGGACTGAGCCTGCCAAGCCAGATGAGAAACCATCTGTATTTATTGGTGCAGTGGTTGCACTGTCGGTATTATTTCCACCAACACCATGTAAATCTTCTTAACAAGCTGCCATTAACATGTGATGCATTTATTATCAGCATTAAAAAATCACTTTTTTCATGTTATCCTCTCCTTGTTAATAAAGTGGATATGACCATTTTACAAATGCTTATGAAGAATGTGTTTATACTAAGTAGGCTAATTTTTTTAGACGAAACCCTCATCACAGGATAAACAATGAAACCAACTCTCCGCATTCGCTACCAAACCATTGAATTCAATAACACTGATATCCACGTATGTACCCTGCGTGATAATCAACAATTTGATGACCCTCAAGGCACGGCAGAAAAGCTTGGCATATCATCAGCCAGCTGGCCTCTTTTTGGCGTACTTTGGCCTTCCGGTTTGGTGTTGGCTCATTTCATTTCTGCTTTCCCAACCCATGGTAAACGTATTCTCGAAATGGGCTGTGGGATGGCACTTTCCAGTTTATTATTGAATGACCAAAATGCAGATATCACTGCGACCGATTACCACCCTGAAGCCGAATTTTTTCTACAAAGAAACACCCTTCTCAACCAAGGAAAGGAAATCGACTATCAACGTGTTGATTGGTCTGATGAATCAGATGAATTAGGATTATTTGATCTGATCATTGGCAGCGATATTTTGTATGAGCATGAACACATTAAAATGGTTGCAGATTTCATCAACACCCATGCCAACCCGCAATGTGAAATTATTTTAACCGATCCAGGTCGAGGCAATAAAAATAAGCTAGGTACTTTGATGCAACAATATGGCTACAGTTATACAGCCATTAAACCAGAGCACACCGACTATTTAGACGAACCTTTTAAAGGACACATATTAAAATTTTGGCGGGGTAATTAAAAACAACGCCATAATATCAAAAACCCCTGTCATCCCGACCGAGGTACGAGTGGAGCAATCTGGTAACGTTAATCACTGCCTTTAAAAAACACATCACGTCAAACCCACCAGATCCTTCAACTCCGCTTCGCTCCGTTCAGGGTGACTAAAACGACGTCATTCCGACCGAGCTACGAGTGGAGCAATACCCAAAGGGTAGGCCCTCTCATCACTTCAACCCCTATCTTAAAACACTGTTTCACACCAAAACGACCAGATCCTTCGATTGCGCTCAGGACGACAACACAACCAGATCAAGCTTTTAAGTTAAGTCATTACACCTATCACAACCCTAAGCGTTTATTTAACCCTATCTTGTTTACTGAATCATTTCCAACAAGCCAGCTGAATCGATTGGGCCCATGTGCTTTTTGTGGCGCATACCCTCAGGGTTATATACGATGGTGGTTGGCAAACCCAACCCGCCTTCTTCAGCGAAACCAGGTGGGTTGTACACATCAATCGTCAACAATGGATAATTAACATTGAAATCTTGAGCAAAACTCTTGAGTTTTTCTATATTGGCATCTTCATAAGCGATACCTAAAACTTGAACTTTATCGGCATTTTCTTGCTGGAACTTGACAAGTTCTGGCATTTCGTCTCTACAAGGTGCACACCAAGTGGCCCAGTAGTTGATCACCAGCCATTTTCCTTTAAAATCATCAGCTTTAACTTCCTTCCCATCCAAATCATTCAAGCTAAATACCAAAGGTGAATCAAAACCATCCCCTGTTGATTCCGCATGATTGGCTTCAACCACAGGCTCAGTCTTAGGTGAAGAAACTTTTTCAACACCTTGAGATTTTTCTTTACCAAGTTTTTGGCTTTGACTGCTGTTATCAGAACAAGCAGTGGTGATGGGAATGATGGCAAGAAAGAGAAGTTGTTGTATTTTTTTTATGGTATATTTCATTTTAAGTGTTTTCTTCAAATTGTTTTTGTTGTGCATATAAATGCTGATTAAAAATTCTTTCAATTGGTTGATTGAGCATGCCATCAACTGGCTGCCAATAGGCATCAAGTAAATGCTGATAATGAGCGAAATACTGAGATGCTTTGAGTGGGATTTTATACCCCCCATTCATATACAAACTTTTAAAATTCAATGCCGATAAATCATGTCTAAGCAAATACTCACCAGCTTGATTGATTGTTATGTATTCACTTTCCTCCAACCATTCAAGCTGCTTATTAAATTCATCGTCAGGTACGAAGTACAGTTGACCGGATAAATCGTTATAGCTGACAGTTTTTCCTTGTTGACTTGCTTGCCACAATATTTTCAATACTTCAATGACCAATAACAAACGCTCATTGGTTTGATAACTTTGAACATGCAGACGCCAACGTGATGTTTCTAATGTTGCCGTAATTGTGCCACCTAACAATATGATATTCCATGACAGGAACATCCAAATTAAGAACAAAGGTATGGTAGCTAAAGTACCATAAACTTTTTGATAACTGGGAATCGAAGTCACATACAGAGTAAAACCTTTTTTTGCCAACTCGAAACAAATGGCAGAAAACAAAGCACCGACCATGGCATTACGCCATTTGACTTTGCGGTTAGGTACTATGAAATAGATTAAGAAAAAAGCCACCATTGCGGAAATAATTGGTAAAGCTTTAACTAGCACACCTTTCAAGCTAGCTAAAGCAGAATATTTAAAAACCAAAGTTGAGAGTGCAATACCACCACCTACCAAAAGTGGCCCCATGGTTAACATCGCCCAATACATCAAAATCTTACGTTGAAATCGAACTGTGGCCTTGGTATCAAAAATACGATTCAAGGCTTTTTCCATGGTATGCATCATTAGTATAGAAGTCACGAAAACAGCTAAGAACATGGTTACAGTCAATCCTCGGGCTTTTTCAACAAAACCAATGATATATTCTTGAATCACTGCTCCAGTAGTTGGTACAAAATTTTGAAATATAAAATCTTGTAATTGCTGAGAAGCTTCCTCGAAAAGAGGCATGGCTGAAAATACCGTGATCAACACCGACATAAACGGCACCAAAGATAACAACGCAGTGTAGGCCAGTGAACTGGCAGCCAATGACGTTTCATCATCTCGGTATCGGCGCATCACTTCAAAAGTGAAATTTTTTAAATTTGCAGAAAAACGTGTCACTTTATTCATAATCATATTGTCTTTTAAATTAATTGAATATACAAGTTTGATCTCAATTGCACTTAATACTGCACAATTGAGGTTTTGTAATAAATATGCTATATTAATTATGCGTATTTGCTGGGGGGCATGGTATTCGCACACAATTTAACCAAGTGTGTCTTTGCATGACCTTTCAGGATTAATTAACTGAACATACAAGGAATTACTATGCAGAACAAGATCCGCAGTCCCGGCCTGAGATTAATACAATCAATAAGATGGATTGGAACGATAGCTATTATGCTTCAATTAACTGCATGCGGTAACGACTACCCTAAACTAACCCATTTCAAAGCTTTTGATGAACGATTCAATACTGTCATAGACACCACCGATGCCAGTCAATTATCAACTTTAAGTGAATTGTTTTATGACCGCAGGCAAACCGATGATGTTACAGCAGATCTTGGTTTTAAATATTTATTTGATGTAACCAGCGCTGAAGGCTCACAAAGATGGAGTTGTACAACCAATGGTTATTGTAAGGAACGTGTTGAGGGTTTTGTACACCTGACAGAAATATACTATTTAGAACGTTACAAAGAATTGTATGCCCTGTCTGGACTTGATTAATTACTCAGCTGGATTGATTACCTCAATAAAAGTCAACACCAAATCTGTTGACATTTGACCTGCTTGCTCAATATATTGATTGAAATTAGTCGGTGCGTTATCACCGGCCACATCTGACAGATTACGTAAAATCAAACAATCCAATTGATGTAGATGGCAAACCTGAGCTACCGCAGCAGCTTCCATTTCACATGCAATCACATCATCGAATCGTGACTTAATTTGAATCACTTGATGGTCATGATAAATAAATGATTCCCCACTCGCGATGGTTCCCACATGATACCTGGTTTGACATTGGTCAGTTATTACTTGCTCCAATAGCTTCACCCAGATCTCTTGAATAGAATAATAAACGGGCAATCGGGGCAATTCACCAAAATCAAAACCAATGGGGCTGACATCAACATCATGGTGACATACCCGATCAGCAAACACAAAGTCTCCAATCTGCACACCGGCTTTAATACCACCTGCCGAGCCCGTGTTGATAACTAGATCGGGTAGAAATTCACGTGCCAACCATTCAGTGGCTAAAGCGGCATTTACTTTACCGATGCCTGACTCTAATAAACACACTTCATGCCCTGCCCAAAGCCCATGCGTTATTTTGATATCCAAATACTGTGAATGTTTGGTGTTGATTAATCGATCACGGAAAAACTCACACTCAACATGCATAGCGGCGATGATGCCAATTCGACTCACACGTGACCCAGTATCAACTGTTTTAATTGTGCTCCAGGATCATCGTGTCGCATCAATGACTCACCAATTAAAAATGAATGGATATCATGATGCTGTAAGAATGTGATGTCTTCACTGTTATGAATACCACTTTCACTGACTACAATCCGGCCATGATCGGTCTTGACCATAGATCTTAAATTTTGACTGGTTTCCAAACTGGTCTCAAATGTTTTTAAGTTGCGGTTATTAATACCAATTAATTTTGCCGACGTGGCCAAAGCCCGCTCCATTTCAACTTCATCGTGAACTTCAACCAACACATCCATGCCCAGGTCCTCCGCCAAAGCATTAAGCTCTATCAACATATCGTCTGCTAAACAGGCCACAATCAACAGGACACAATCAGCACCTAAAGCCCTAGATTGATGAATTTGCCATGGGTCAACCATAAAATCTTTACGCAGAACAGGCAAATTAACCACCTGACGAACTTGTTGTAAATAAGCATCACTGCCTTTAAAGTATTCTTGATCAGTCAACACTGACAAACAGGTGGCTCCGCCTTTTAGGTAAGATTGTGCTATTTCTATCGGATCAAAATTTTCACGTATGATCCCTTTCGAAGGTGACGCTTTTTTAACTTCAGCAATCACCGCAGCCTCACCTTTAAGTATTTGGTTTTCTATGGCTGCAAAAAAACCTCGACAGGGCGGTTGCTCAGCAATTAATTGACTGAAATCCGTGATACTTTGTTGCTGTTTTCCTGCAGCCACTTCAAGCTTTTTAGTGGCAATAATTTGATCAAGAACATTCTTTATCTTGACATCATCTTTCTTGGCATTATTCATAGAGAATCGGTGTTCTATTATTAAGAAAAAGTCTGGGTGAATTCTGACAAATCAGTGATTAACTGCCAGGCAGTGCCTTGCTGCATAATTTGTTGAGCCATCGTTACGCCCTGTTCCATATTTTGACTGCGTCCAGCAACATAGATGGCTGCACCCGCATTAAGCGCCAAGATATCAGCAGCACCACCAGGCTCTCCTGATAAAGCACGTTTAATCAAAGCCAGGCTTTGGGCCGCATCATCAACCACCAAACTATTGATAGATTGTTTTTGAATGCCAAAGTCTTCAGGTTCAATACTGTATTCTTCAATAACGCCATGCTTCAATTCAGCCACATCAGTCGCAGCAGCCAAAGATATTTCATCCATGCCATCTTGCGAGTGCACCACCATTACATGTTCAGAACCTAACTCTTTGAGAACATCAGCAGCAGTTCTGACCCATTGTTTGGCAAAAATACCCATCACTTGAAAAGGTGTATCTGCAGGATTAGTCAATGGACCCAATAAATTAAACATGGTTCTGACAGCCAATTCTTTGCGCGGGCCAACTGCATATTTGGTTGCACCATGATGCGCAGGTGCAAATAAAAAGCCGATGTTGTATTTTTCAATACAACTGCCAACCTGGTTAGCATTTAAACTTAAATTAAAACCAGCCGCTTCTAAAACGTCGGCAGAGCCTGTGGATGAAGACACTGAACGGTTACCGTGTTTAGCCACTCGGCAGCCAGCTGCTGCTGCAATAAAAGCCACCGCTGTTGAAACATTGAAAATACCAACACCATCTCCACCCGTTCCACAAGTATCAATCAAATGCTTTTTATCAACTTCAACTTTTATTGCCCTTTCACGCATCACTTTAGCGGCTTCAGTGATGACTTCAACCGTTTCACCATTCAACTTCAAAGCCATTAATAAACCACCAATTTGAGCAGGAGTGGCATCTCCATCCATAATTTGATGCATCACAGCAGTCATGCTTCCCACAGGAAGTAGTTGTCGTTCGCCAAGAGTATTCAAGGCAGTTTGAATTGGGGTTTTAGTCATGGGTATTCTTTCTTATTATGTTATCAGAAGTTTTGATCTAAAAAATTTTGGAGCATTTGATGACCGTGCTCAGTCAAAA
>CALLLZ010000387.1 GCA_938008005.1 uncultured Marinicella sp.
AACTGTACAAACAGCCCTATGTACAAAATAGCGTTAGAATTGGCAATTTGATTACAGTTCCAAAAATAAATTGAATTGAATAATGACAGGGTGTGCTTTACTTCTTTATTTTGTGTAACACAGGGCTATCATGTTCTGGAAAAAGTAGAACCACTCAAATTCCCTGCGGCCCAGATGATGTCTGCGCATATGGAGGTTGGAGTGGGTCAACCACCTCTCCATTGTTATTTCTTACAATCAATCCTTGTTACCACCATTCCTTCCACTCCTGAAGTTCAGAACAAATATAAAACCAAATCCTTCCTTATAGAGAAACGCTCAAGACACATAATACTCCAACCCAAAGCCATATAAAAATACAAGCAGTAAAAAAAATTCCAAAAAAAAGTAACTTTTTCAAACATCAACAGTTTTAAAATAAAACTGAGGATAAAATGAAGCACCCATTATTGATTTTAAGCATAATAACCATCACGTCTTGTAGCCAAAATATTAAAGTTAATCAAGATTCAGTTAGAGTTAGCTCTAATCCATCTGATCACAAAACAATTACGTGGATCCAAAACAACCTAACACCAATGCACGCCTTAAAAGGCCAAACCATTCGCAAAACCATTCCTGAACTCATGTCTAAATATAAGATCCCAGGAGTTAGCATGGTATTTATAGAAGAAGGTAAAATTGCGTGGAAAAAAACTTATGGTTATGCAAACCTTGAAACATCAGAAAAAGTGACAGACGAAACTGTTTTTACAGGAGCGTCTTTTAGCAAACCATTAACAGCTGTAGCCGCATTAAATCTCGTAGAAACAAAAAAACTTTCTTTAGATAACAACGTCAATACCACACTTAAAGGATGGCAAGTACCAGAAAATGAATTCACCAACGCAGCAAAAGTCACTTTACGACATTTATTAAGTCATCGAGCTGGAATAAAAAATGATTTGTGGAATTCTTATTTACCAAAACAGAAAGCACCCTCACTGTTACAATTGTTATCTGGCCAAGCACCTTCTACTGATCCCGCCACCTCTGTAATAGCCATTCCTGGTTCAGTAGAACGATACTCAAATACTGGTTATTCGGTTATTCAAAAACTGATAGAAGATGTTACTGATCAAAAGTTTGAACATGTTTTAGATGAATTCGTTTTAGAACCAAGTGGTATGAAAGCCAGCTCATTCCAACAGCCGATACCCAATAATTTACAGAACAAAAGAGCCGTTGGTTATGATGAAAATTTAAAACCGTTTCCATATAAAATCTTCCCTTATAAAGCAGCAGGCGGGGTATGGACAACCCCTTCAGATATAGCCAGTTTCATCATTACTTTATTAAATGACTACGACGGTCAGCAAAAATTATTATCACAATCAATGATGAAAAATATTTTCAGTCGAAACCCAGTTAGGCTCGCTTTTGCTAAAATATATGGCGATGACAGTGATGATCTGATTTTTCGACATTATGGAACCAATCAAGGCTTTTCAAGCTATTTAGTGGGTTCAATTCAAAAAAGACAAGCCTTCGTGATAATGACTAATGGCCATATGGAGTTTGAATTTTTAGACTATGTAGCAAGAGCTGTTGCTGAATTTTATCAATGGGATTATTTAAAACCATCCATTCATATACCCTACCAATCGACAAACTCAGATCTACAAAACTTCACGGGACAATTTAAGCTCAATGAGAGAAAACTGTCATTCGTTATTAATGACGGTAAATTACTTGTTGAACCAAATTCTTCAGAAAAGAAAAAAACACTGGTACAAATTGGACCTGGTGAATTTATTTCAACAGATGATTCGGTTAAATACCAATTCTTAAAAGCCAGAGAAAACAGTGACGGTACTTTTATTTGGTTGCGAGTAACTTCTCCCGGCGGATCAGAAAACTTCGCCGAAAGAATCAGTACCTAATTAAACCCAAAGCAAATAATATTATGCCTTTGAACTCTTATTTAGAGTTGTTAGAAAATAGATTGCTCTATAAATATAACCACCAAATAGATTTGTAATTAACCTTTTACGTTGATTCCAACAAAATATTGGAATCAACAACCTTCTTTATGGCTAGGTAATGAGAGGCATGCATCTAACTATACAACTTCTATATACTGGTCGCACTTACTATGTAGGACCATTAAATAACAAAATAAAAAACAGTCTAGTCTCTTAGTGACTCAAGGCTATTACGAAAAATCAAGTCTCGGTACCACAAGCCTGGTGGAAACTCACCGAGGGCTCCTTGATATATCCAATCATAAATTTTACCTTGGTCCTCAAGTGTCATAATTGCACCTGTCGCTGGCATTCGCACTCCATCAAATGGCATTTGACAATTAACTTTTTGAAATAAATAGCTTAATTCTGGGAATTCCGGCTCTATAAAAACCCCTCCTGTTTGTTGACTAGCTGAACCTAAAAGTGTTAATAAAGGAGGACCATTATTGGTACTTAAATTTAACACTCCATCAGAACCATCATGACAGCTTGAGCAGCTGTAATCATTGAAAAGAGGTAAGATATCAGTATTAAAATCCATATTGTTGTAAATCGGCATACCCGACAAATCATCACAGTCTTCCCCAGCGATTGGACCGTTTCTATATGGCCAGGCTGCTTCACTTGTAATACAAACAAACAACAAAACCAATGGTGTTATTTTATTTTTCACTCCCACCCCGCTAACTCATAAAACCTAAATCTTGAACATTAAAATTGGACAGGTTAGGAAAAATTGCACTTAAATGTGTGTTATCAGCTCCCATCCATTTAGATAACGTAGCCATCATTTGCTCTACACTGGTCGTTGGAATATAACGACCACCGTCATAACTCCAATCCATTTGTGCGTTATTATCCGCCCCAAGTTCTAATGAAGGGTAACTTCCGTATATTTTGCCACCGTTAACCGCGCCACCCATTGCAAAGTGTACCCCCCC
>CALLLZ010000388.1 GCA_938008005.1 uncultured Marinicella sp.
GTGGCAAACCACCTATACCTAAAGCCACATCTAAACCCAAAGAACCGGTTGAATAAACATCCGTTGTTAAGGCTTGGTTGTCACCCATTCGCATAACGGAACCTTTACCAAATTGTTTTTCAATTTGACCTAATGCTGCCGCCAATGCTTTTTTCTTGTTGTCATCCACTTTATTTTGCTCCACAAGTTTTAAGTTACTTTTCGTCATTATTAATTCCTATTATCGCATGTTATGAAGATCGAAAAAATCAGTAAATTCTCATGAGCTTATCAACATTTTCGTACTTAGTGAGCATTATCAATGGTTTATTCTCAAAACTTGAGAATGTAGTTTTTTTATTTAAATACTTTTATGACTCCATTTCAAATCTGATTTATCAACAGTTATATAAACCAATATATTTTTGACCTCCAGATTGATTGCTTTTAAAGACTGTACATTTAAAAAATCCGAATATTCTCTTCTATTTTTACAATCGTTAAATTCAAATCAATCTAATTTATTTGTTTTATACTGAGTTTTCTTCTACAACATCAATGAAATAAAGAGGTGATAATCATGTTAAAGACATACCAAACAGCATTATTAGCTGCAACATTAACAATGACAGGTATAAGTGGTTCTACAGCCCTTGCCAATCAAAATGCCAAGTCCAACCAATTTTGGTGGCCTGAACAACTCAATTTACAACCGCTTCGCCAACACGCCAAAGAATCAAACCCTTACGGCGCTGATTTTAATTATGCCGAAGCGTTTAAAAAACTAGATTTGGCTGAAGTTAAAAGAGACATCAATTCTACACTTACAACTTCTCAAGACTGGTGGCCAGCAGATTATGGTCATTACGGTCCATTTTTCATCCGCATGGCATGGCACAGCGCAGGTACCTATCGAACATTAGATGGTCGAGGTGGAGCTGGTGGCGGACAACAACGATTTGAACCGTTAAATAGTTGGCCAGATAACGGTAACTTAGATAAGGCCAGGCGACTACTTTGGCCTGTGAAGCAAAAATATGGCAAGAATTTATCCTGGGCTGACTTGATGATTCTCACAGGCAATGTGGCTATGGAATCAATGGGGTTTCAAACCTTAGGTTTTGCCGGTGGCAGAACTGATGATTGGGAAGCTGATTTGGTTTTTTGGGGGCCTGAAACTACTTTTTTAGCAGATGAACGTTATCACGGTGATCGAAAACTAAAGAAACCATTGGCAGCAGTTCAAATGGGGTTAATCTATGTTAATCCAGAAGGACCAAATGGTAATCATGACCCAATTTCAGCAGCACATGATATCCGAGAAACATTTGGCCGAATGGCCATGAATGATGAAGAAGTTGTGGCTTTAATCGCGGGGGGACACACTTTTGGTAAAGGACATGGTGCAGGTAAACCTGCAGATTGTGTTGGTGTAGAACCTGCTGCGGCTGAACTTGAAGAGCAAGGCTTTGGTTGGAAAAACAAATGCGGTAAAGGGCATTCTGAAGACACAATTACCAGTGGTCTAGAAGGTGCCTGGACTTCAAACCCGGCTAAATGGACACACCAATATTTAACTAATCTTTTTGCTTTTAACTGGGTTAAAACAAAAAGCCCTGCTGGTGCAACACAGTGGATTCCTGATGATGAAGCAGCTGCCAATTTAGTTCCTGATGCGCACATTCCGAGTAAACGCCACGCACCTATTATGTTCACCACTGATTTATCTTTAAAAGAAGATCCTGCTTATCGAGCAATTTCTCAACGTTTTTTAAATGACCCCAAAGAGTTTGAGTTGGCATTTGCCAGAGCTTGGTTCAAATTAACACATCGGGACATGGGCCCCAAAGCTCGCTATGTTGGAAGCGACGTCCCAAATGGCTCTTTCAGTTGGCAAGACCCCGTACCATCTGCAGATTATGAAATGATCACTTCAGGACAAATCAATAAACTTAAAAAACAAATTTTAAAGTCTGATTTGAGTGTATCTGAGTTAGTGAGAACAGCTTGGGCAGCTGCAGCATCATATAGAGCAACTGATATGCGTGGTGGTGCCAATGGTGGACGAATTCAACTGGCTCCTCAAAAAGATTGGTCAGTCAACAATCCAGCTGAATTACAAAAAGTTTTGAAAGTACTTAAAGACATTCAAGCAGATTTCAATTCAAGTCATTCAGCTAAACAAGTTTCATTGGCAGATTTAGTGGTTTTAGGTGGAGCAGCTGCCATTGAACAAGCCGCTAAAGAAGGTGGTTTCAGGGTTGAAGTCCCATTCAAGGCAGGTCGAACAGATGCAACGGCCGCTCAAACGGATGTAGCCTCTTTTAATAACTTAAAGCCCACTGCTGATGGTTTTAGAAATTACTATGAAAATGATAACCATCACTCCCCTGCTGAGCTGCTGGTTGACAAAGCCAACTTGTTATCTTTAACGGTTCCAGAAATGACTGTTTTAGTTGGTGGATTACGCGCTCTAAATGCCAACAGCAATGGCAGTAAACATGGTGTATTGACAGCAACACCTGGCACGCTCAATAATCAAGTATTTGTTAACTTATTAGATATGTCAACCAAGTGGGTAAAGTCTGATAATCAAACAGGTATTTATGAAGGCAGGAGTAGAAAGAGCAATGAACTTAAATGGACAGCAACACCTGCAGATCTAATTTTTGGATCACACTCAGAACTGCGTGCTGTGGTAGAAGTATACGCAGCCAATGATGGACAAGAAAAATTTGTCAATGACTTTATAGCTGCATGGACAAAGGTCATGCAACTGGATCGATTTGATATCAATTAAATTGTTCTAAAGTAAAAACGACCTCTCTAACAATTCAATGTTAGAGAGGTCGTATTGATAAAAAGGTTATCGTCTTACATCAAGCAAACTTGATTAACCTAATTGAATAAAAAGTCAATGGATTTAGGGGCACTGAAAACACGGAAGAACTTCATTAATTTCATCGATTAGAAAAAGTATGTTTTTAAAAACCGAAAAGCATACATAAGAATTCAGGAGTTAATTCATTAAATCCGAAACAGCATTTTTTGAGTCACTTTGTTAAACTATCACATCCCTAAAAGTAACACGAAAAATTGATGGCTGAAAAACCTAAACATACACCGATGATGCAACAGTTTTTAAAGATCAAAGCTGACTATCAGGATATGTTGCTTTTTTATCGCATGGGCGATTTTTATGAATTATTTTTTGACGACGCTATACAAGCCGCCAAATTATTAGACATTACTTTAACACATCGTGGTAAGACCAATGGTGATCCCATACCAATGTGTGGTGTTCCTTATCATGCTGCAGATAATTATTTAGCTAAACTGGTCAAACAAGGTTTGTCAGTGGCTATTTGTGAACAAACTGGTGATCCAGCAACCAGCAAAGGACCAGTTACCAGAGCAGTTCAACGTATTCTTACACCAGGCACGGTCACTGAAGAGGCTTTGATGGATGCACACAAAGAAAATGTTTTATTGTGTATTCACAGTAATTCCCGTGGTTATGGCCTTGCTTACCTGGCTTTGGCTAACGGTGTATTCAAAGTTCAACAAATGGAAGACTTTGAAACTTTGGAAGCACAATTAACCCGCTTATCACCCAATGAAATCTTATTGGCAGAAAACAATGATTTGAATGAGAAATTAAAACATTGGCCTTGTTTACCTAGACCTGGTTGGGACTTTGATCCAGAATCTGCACAACATGCGTTGCAAAAAATTTATAATGTTCATGATTTAATTGGCTTCGGAATCAATGAATCTGATGTATTTCTTCCAGCCGCTGGTGCACTGATTCAGTATGTCAAACACACCCAAAAGACTGAATTAAATCACCTTCAACCCATTCAAGTTGAATATTTGGATCATTATTTACATATTGATGCTCAATCCAGAAAAAACTTAGAAATAGACTATCATCCAGATGGTAAAGATGAATTAACACTCTGTGGGTTTATTGATCAATGCGCTACCGCTATGGGCTCACGTAAAGTCAGGCGTTGGGTTAAACAACCTTTGCGTGACCGCAGTGCGTTAAATCAACGCCTGAGCGGCATTGAAGCCCTGATCGCTTCTGCCCAAGTCCCTGAGTTACAAAATCAACTCAAAAGTATAGCTGACATCGAAAGAATCGTTACCCGCATCAGTTTATTAACAGCCAGGCCAAGGGACATGGTTGCATTAAGGGAATCATTGGCTGCAGTTAAAACATTGCAACAAACTATGCAATCAATACAACTCGAAAATCTTGTCCACATCACCCAAGCATTAAACCCTCATGAAGATATCCATGATTTGTTACAACAAGCAATCAAAGACAATCCACCTGTAGTTATTAGAGATGGAGGTGTCATTGCTGATGGTTATGACGAGGGTTTAGATGAACTACGTCACATCAGTACCGATGCTGGTCAATACATGTTAGATTTTGAAACTGAACAACAAGAAATTTCTGGCATCAATTCTTTGAAAGTTGGATACAACCGAGTACACGGGTACTTTATTGAAGTCTCTAAATTACATATAGAAAAAATACCAGAACATTACATTCGTCGCCAAACTCTTAAGGCAGTAGAACGTTACACTACTCCAGAACTGAAACAGTTTGAGCAGAAGGTACTGTCTAGCAAAGAAAAGTCCTTGGCGCACGAAAAAGAACTGTATATAAAGCTGCTACAAACCTTTGCTGATCACATTCCAAGTTTACAGTTACTGGCAGAAACAGTCAGTGAGTTGGATGCGTTAAGTAATTTAGCAGAACGTGCGATCAGTCATCAGTTTTGTAAGCCAGAACTCAGTCAAGGTTTAGTCATAGATATTAAGCAAGGCCGGCATCCAGTTGTTGAAACCATTCAAGACACTCCCTTTGAACCGAATGATCTGTCTTTAAATCAAAAAGAAAAAATGTTGATAATCACTGGACCCAATATGGGTGGTAAATCTACGTACATGAGACAAACTGCCATCATTGTTTTGATGGCATCTATTGGTAGTTATGTTCCAGCCCAAACAGCTCAAATTGGAGACGTTGATCGAATATTTACTCGCATCGGTGCCGGCGATGACTTGACCCGCGGGCGCTCTACTTTCATGGTTGAAATGTCGGAAACAGCAAGTATATTACATCACGCCACGCCTCATTCTCTGGTATTAATGGATGAAATTGGTCGTGGCACCAGTACTTATGATGGTCTATCTCTGGCGCATGCTTGTGCCATACATTTGGCACAGGTTAATCAATCTTTTTGTTTATTTGCAACCCACTACTTTGAAATCACAGCTTTGGATGAACAAATACCTAGCATCAACAATGTTCACCTCAATGCCGTCGAACATGGTGATCGTATAGTCTTTTTGCATACAGTCAAACCGGGAGCCGCTAATAAAAGTTATGGCTTGCAAGTAGCTGCTTTGGCGGGCTTACCAACCCTGGCTTTGAAAAATGCTCGAAATTACTTACAGCAATTAGAAAACCAATCAGTAGATAACTCACCTACTCAAGTTTCATTATTTAATGAGGAAATAAATGTTTCTGAATCAAAAGTAGAAAAAAAATTACAAGGTATTGAACCAGATGAGTTAACTGCTAAACAAGCTTTAGATGTGATTTACCAATTAAAAAAGATTTTGTAGAACCAAACTTTTATAGTAAAAAAACCTTGAATTTTGTTCAAGGTTTTGTCGATTAACTCATAATTTTTAAGGCTATTTAAAGTTCAAATTCAACCCTATACACTCGGGTTAAATTATTGGTGATACCCACGTTAATTGGGGGTTCAAATAACCAGTTATTAACTGATTGTATAGCCGGTCTACTGAACACTTTACCACGTCTAGAGTAATTAATGGCTTCTGCAGATACAACTTCACCAGCAGAGTTGATGGTAATTTCAACTTCAACCCAACCTTCAAGGCTTTCCTTGGCTGCTTTTACAGGGTATTTCAAAGGCGTTCTTGTAAGTACATTCCAATTATACTTGTCCGGCTCTTCCACCGCTAAAGACATATAATCGGATTCAATACCTACCGGTGAGTCAATAGAAGCAAGGCTTTGTTGCTCCAGTAAAGTATCAGCTTCCTGAACTGATGGCGTTGAGTCAGCCGACACAGTTTCATTAACTGATAAAGCAGGAACTTCTTCAACCAACTCTTCATCACTTTCAGCGACTGGATCACTCTCAGCGACTGGCTCTGCAGCGATGGGTTGTTCTTCTGTAGATCTATCTTTAACCTCTTGATCTGTAATGGATTCTGATTCTTCGTTTTGAGCAATTGATTCAGATCCAGTGTTTTCAATGACCGATTGTACAGATTCTGATTCCACTTCTATATTCTGGATTGCTGTATCAGATTCATTAACAGGGATATCGGCAATATCGGCATTGATTGGCAAATCAATTTCAATGTCTGGCTTTTTTTGCAACCCAAACTCTGACATGTCCAAATCTATCTTATTATCTCTATCAGGTTTAAATTCTGGTTTATTTAAACCAGTAGTTTTCTGTCTTTCAGGTAAGCCAGCTGACCAACTTGGTCGTTTGGAATTTTGCTCTGATTCGGCTGATTCTTGTTCTGAGTCTTGGGCCCAGGTGGCATTCACAAAAGCCAGTAACAGCCATCCGGTGAATAATTTATTACACATTTTTCTTCTCGGGAGTTACACACACAACTTTATTTTAACAACTGTGTCACAGTTTGCAATAATTTTGCAAAATATTAATCAACTCACCAATTTATTTTTTCTTTATTTAAAAATGCTTTTAAGCCTTTTTGGCCCTCTGCTGAAACACGAACCGCAGCAATAACTTGAGTCGTATATTCATCAATTTTCTTCTGTTGAGGCAATGTTCTCCCTACTACTGACATGACCAATTTTTTACTGATTTCTTTGGCATTTGGTCCGGTTAAAGTCATTAGTTCTAATTGACTTTCAATCATTGAGTTCAAGTTTTCATTGCTTACCACTTCTGAAACTATACCTAAATCTTTGGCTTTATTGGCGTCAAATATCTCTGCTGTTTGAAAATATCTTCGCGCTTTACGTGTACCAATTGCATCGATCACATAGGGTGATATAACGGCTGGAACTAAGCCCAATTTAGCTTCGGTTAAACCAAATCTAGCAGTTTCTTCAGCCACTACAATATCACAACAACAAGCCAAGCCAACCCCGCCACCTAAGGCCAGGCCTTGAATTTTGGCTATTGTAGCTTTTGCATTAAAGTTAATCGTTCTCATCAAAGACGCTAATTTTTCAGAGTCAATTTTATTTTCACTTTCACTGGCACTTGCCATACTTTTCATCCAATTGATATCAGCCCCTGCTGAAAAAGATTTACCATTGGCTTGAAGAATAATGACTTGTACAGATTTGTCATCATTAAGTTTTTTAAAAACCGTTGTCAATTCCTCGATCATTTGTGCATTAAAGGCATTATGTACATCTGGACGATTCATGGTGACATAGGTGACACCAGACTTATGATTTTTTAATTGGATGGTTTGGTAGCTATTAAACATATTCATTTCTCAATTTAATTGTTTAGAATCACATCCTAAACACACCGTAATTAACAGTATCAACATCAGCACAACTGCTGGTTTCTATCGCAAGTGACAAAATTTGTCGGGTATCTACGGGATCTATTACCCCATCGTCCCACAATCTCGCTGTAGAATAGTATGGATGACCTTGATCTTCATACTGGTTTTTTATGTGTTCATAGAATGCTTCTTTCTCTGTTGAATCCCAAGTTTCACCAGTTCGATCATAACCATCTTGTTTAACAGTAGTTAGTACCGACGCTGCTTGATCACCACCCATAACCGAAATCCTTGAGTTTGGCCACATCCATAAAAACCGACCTTGATAGGCTCGGCCATTCATTGCATAATTACCAGCACCAAATGAACCACCAATGACCACAGTAAATTTAGGTACTTGAGCACAGGCCACCGCCGTTACCATTTTTGCACCATCTTTAGCTATACCTGCATTCTCATATTTTTGACCAACCATAAAACCAGTGATATTTTGTAAAAACACCAAAGGAATCTTTCTTTGGTTACACAGCTCAACAAAGTGTGCACCTTTCAAAGCAGATTCAGCAAACAAGATACCGTTATTGGCAACGATACCTACAGGATAACCATTGATATGGGCAAATCCACAAATCAACGTGGTACCGTATTTCGCCTTAAATTCCTGAAATTCAGAAGCATCAACAATTCGCGCAATGATTTCTTTGACATCATATGGTGTTCGCGTGCTTTGAGGGATGATGCCATACAATTCATGACTTGGATATAATGGTTCCTGTGCATCCTTTCTAACCAACCAATCATAATTAGGACGATTTAAAAAACGCAAACAGTTACGCGCCATTTGTAGTGCATGTGGATCATTTTCGGCAAAATGATCGGTAACTCCTGACTGTGATGAATGTACTTCTGCTCCACCTAAAGATTCAGCGTCGACAACTTCACCAGTAGCGGCTTTGACTAACGGCGGACCGCCTAAGAATATAGTTCCCTGCTCTTTGACAATAATCGCTTCATCACACATGGCAGGAACATACGCACCACCAGCGGTACATGACCCCATAACCACTGCTATTTGCGGAATGTTTCTGGCTGACAGTTGGGCTTGGTTGTAAAAAATACGCCCAAAATGTTCTTTATCAGG